>JALWGO010000038.1 GCA_027038805.1 Thermoprotei archaeon | reverse complement strand
CTCTCCAACTCTCTTCTATTAAATCCCTTGAGTACTACTGTATTTATCTTAATAGACATTCCAGCATCTTTTGCTTTTCTTATTCCTCTAACTACTCTATCCAGCATTCTTCGCCCAGTTATGTATTCGAACCTCTTGGGGTGAAGGCTATGTAGGCTTACATTAACACGCCGCAGCCCGGCTTCTCTTAATGCTTCGGCAAATTCTTCTAGGAGACTACCATTGGTTGTCATTGATAAATCTCTAGGTCGACCATGCTTGTTTATAATTTTAACAACTTTCACTATATCCTTTCTAACAAGGGGTTCGCCACCTGTTAGTTTGAACCTCCTAATACCTACACGATAAGCAGCCTCAGCTATTACTGCGAAATCATCTAACTCTAAGTCCTCCTTATTCCAAGGTTCTTTTTCTCCTTCCCTATGGCAAAATATGCATGAGAAATTGCATTTACTTGTAACATTAATCCTCAATGTTGTTAGAGGTCTACCCCATAAATCTCTTAACATATATATCCACAGCATTAATTATTTTGTAGAGACTATTTCGCGAAAACTTAATTTCCACAGAAGTAATTTAAGGATTACTTTGAAGACACTGGAGCAACAAGCCATTGTTCCAGTCATGGATCCTTAAAGTAAAATGGATGCAATAGTATAAGCCAGGTAAGGTGAAGATAGTTGAGAAAAGCTACACTGATATGTCCTAGATGCGGTATAAACCTTGAATACATGGCCGAGACTGAGAACACTAGCGATGGTCTAAAGAGGATAACATACTTTTATCGGTGTCCTAGATGCGGTTATCGTGTAGACGATGAGGTATTACTGTTAGAGCACAACGCCAATAGCCTTAAGATAAGAGTGGTTAAGAGAAGATTAAAATATGAGAAAGTATTGCTAGGTTTAAAACCATTAATGGAGATTAGATTAAGATAATTTTTTATAACAATATTTTATGGAAATAATACTCAAGATTTCTCTTTCAAAGACTCTGAGGATCCTGTTTCCTCTAATGCATACTTCTCTAGTATTTTCTTTAAACGTTCAACATCTTTAGTGTAAAACCTGGTGATAGTCTTTACTCGTCCACTAGTTTTCGTTGGAATAAGTTGTACAAACTTTCTCCTATAATCTGCTTCAATTTTATAGTTTTTTAGTGGGAATGATAGTGTTACTCCCTTACCGATTACTCCCTTCTCGGTAACAATGTATTTCTGGGGTATCATTAATGTAAAACCAGATTTTCTCATCATGAATACTTGTACTAGGCGTCCTATTCCAACAAATATCTCATACATTATTAGAAACCCGAGAAACCTTATCAATATATCGCCACTATTTTGGAAATATGGCAGTACATAGTTTCGATAACCAATTGAAACAACGATGAATAAAGGCAGAGTTACTAGAGAGTATAGTAGCATCTTCATTTGTTGACCTAGTTCACTTGAAAGCCTTGGATCACGCATAGCTAAATCCATGGCATTGTCTTCTTTAAATAAACGTCTCGCACTTACTATTTCCTTGTATTTGCCTGTGGCACGCGCCTTTAGGGCACCGAAACCCATAGTAAATGGTATTATTAACATGAATGCTATTACAAGTAGCCAGAAATACTGTGGGGCGAAAGCAGCTACTAGTGAGAATATTAACGCAAAGACCTGGCTCATGAGCAGTGATTTTAGTAGTGCACGTGAGGCCACTTTCGATTTCTCCCCTACTACACTGTTAGCAAGGATAATAATACCCAGCATTTATAAATATCTTTGCTAGTTAAAAGCATTGTTGAAAAAGATACGCTAATAATAGTTAATAGTGAAAGGTATAAATGCAATGATTAAACAAGCCCTATGTAGTAGAAGAATAGTGGCTATAGTCATTCTTATGCTCTTATATACAACGTTTACTTCAGCTTTAGCTGATAATGAAACTATCACTGTGAACATCAAACCAAGTGTTCCAATAGTGGTAAACTATAATGGCAATAAGAGTATTGAAGTGCTATCTAACAAGTTATTGATAATTTCCCAGCCAATAAGTATATGCTTAGAGCAATATTATAATGCATGCATTAGAATACAGGGATGGAAGCAACTATATGTATCATCTACATCTACAAATAATTCGATTATATTATTTGCATCCAACACTAATATAACTGTATACAATGTACTAGTAACTATAAAAGAACTTGCTTCTGGCGAGGCATTATTAATATCAGTTAATTTAGAGGGCAGTATTATTTCAAATGCCTCAATGATAACAGTTTATCTATTATCTAATGGGGAGAAAAAGAATCTTACAAATATTGCATTTTTAAGGGTGAATGGCAACTTACTATATCTAAGCCTAAACTATGAAAAAGGACGTTTACCATTTATAGAGTTCAATAGCAATGATGTATTAATAGCCTCACTACATATAAATAGAGGAATAGCTAAACTAGTAATATTATTAAAGAATAAAAATAAGGCTTACGAGCATGTTAAGGGACAGTATACGAGAATAGTAGGGGATACCGCGAAATCTTCATCTTCAAGTATATCAATTATAGAAAATACTCTAACTAAAAGACATAACAATAATACTAATCTTAACAATTTTGTACAAGTATTCTTTAATCCGTTATTTACATTTACTACAATTTTACTGATATTATCTATAATCATATGGATACGAATAAATAATATGTTAAACAAATAGTGTTTTTAAGCCAGCAAAGCATAGTCTAGTTACACAATATCAGAGCAGGGACTTGGGAAGGGCATCATGTATTTTAACAGTGTGAGCGAGGCATTAGAGGAGCTTAGGAAGGGAAACCCTATATTGATATTTGATGCTAAAGGACGTGAAGAAGAAGTAGACATGGTTTTCTATGCTGGTATTATAGATTATGAAAAAATATATAGACTGCGAGTAGAAGCTGGAGGACTAATATGCTATGCCACTCTTTATAACTTAGCGGAGAAAATAGGCTTAAAGTTCATGTCCGATATACTAAGTAGTCATGATGCCTATAGAGAAATAGCTACGAGACGACTAGGCTATGGTGATCCACCAGCTTTCAGTTTATGGGTAAACCACGTAAATGTAAGAACGGGTATAAATGATATTGATAGAGCCTACACAGTTAGGAAACTACATGAAGTATTTACAAAGGTATGGAATAATAACGTAAATGAAGCAAAGAAAATCTTCTATAGTGAGTTCATGGCACCTGGGCATGTTCCGATATTATTATCAAGAGGTCTAGATAAGAGACGGGGACATACAGAATTGAGTACGACACTGGCATTACTAGCGGGCCTTGTACCTAGTATTGTATTAGCCGAGATGCTTGACAAGGGTGAGTCTCTAAGCCTTGAAAAAGCCTTTCAATATGCTAAGAGAAATGGTATTGTAATAATAGATGGAAAAAGTATTATTGATTATTGGCTTAAGAGTGGGCAGTAATGTACAAGATAGGAATTGTTGATACTACATTCTCCCGGGTTGATATGGCTAAGATAGTAGTAGAAGAAATAGAGAATAATCTACCAAATGCTAGGATAATCCGGTATACAGTACCGGGCATAAAGGATATACCAGTAGCAGCAAAGAAGCTAATTGAGGAATATGGTTGCGATATAGTTATTACTCTTGGATGGGTAGGTAGAACTCAGACAGATAAGTATAGTTATCTTGCATCAAGTATGGGTATAATCTTAGTTCAATTATTAACAAATAAACATGTTATAGATGTTACAGTTCACGAAGACGAGAGCAGTGATGAGAAAGAGCTGGTACAAATAGCAATTGACAGAGCTAGAAAACATGCACACAATCTCATAGCACTACTGAAAGGTGGTGGGGAAGCACTTTCACGTTGGGCTGGTAAAGGACGTAGACAGGGAAGGCCCGATACAGGTCCTTTGGAGACATGAATAATATTTTAACTGGGTAAACCTACAAACATATAGTACATTAGTAGATACTAGATAGCGGTGTAGTTAATGAGTAGTGAAAGAGTTCGTTTAGGTATAGTGGTATCTGAGTTTAACTATGATATCACATATCTGATGTTACAAAAGGCTTTAAGTCATGCCGACTTCCTCGGTGCAGAGGTAAAGGTTGTAGTTAAGGTGCCAGGCTCGTTTGATATGCCGCTAGCTGTAAAGAAACTCTTATCAAGAAACGATATAGATGGTGTTGTTACACTTGGCGCAGTAATTCAGGGAGAAACCAAACATGATGAAGTCGTTGCTCATCAAGTAGCCCGCCGTATTATGGATCTAAGCCTAGAATACGATAAACCAGTAACATTGGGTATCATAGGGCCTGGTGCAAGTAGGATGCAGGCATTAGAAAGAGTTGAAGAATATGCTAGAAGAGCTGTTGAAGCAGCAGTAAAACTTGTAAACCGTATAAGAAAGCTTGATAAAACTAGTGTAGAAACCAAGAATCTAGTAGTAATAGAATGAGTAAGACATTTTAGGGAAAAGAATTGGTGAGAATAGGGGTATTAGAGCTAATAGGTTATAGAGAGTGGACGGAAGAACTAGGAAGCGATAGAGAATGGATTATACAAAGTATTCAGTCTGGGCTATATAAGTTTCTTCAAGAAGAATTTTCCCGAATAAACGGTTTTGTCCTACCTTTACGCTATGATTACTATGTATTGATACTAAATAACGTAGATATGGGAGAATCCAAGAGAATTATTTCAAAACTAGCTAGGATATCACCTGTTCCACTCAAAGTAGCTGTATCTTGTGAAGAAACACCATATAAAGCTCAAATGAAAGCAACTCAAGTTTTGAGAAAATGCAATAGCACTTTTTGTATAGATGGCTGTAACAATAGGGTTGACTCTAGAATAGCGGTTGCACATTTTGATATAAATAGTTTTACTAGGAAGATAGAATCCGTAAGCGTCTATGATACATTTATTGAAATAGAAGAACTATGCATTGATACAAGTTTAAAAATGAAAAACATAGGGGGCATAACGCAGTATTTAGGAGGCGACAACATTGTATCATTCTTTTCACCCACTAAGATAGAGAACTTGAAAGAGATTATTCCAAGAGATGATCTAAAGGTAGGAGTGGGTATAGCATATACAGCGCGAAAAGCCATGGAGCTTGCCTCAAAAGCTCTCGACACTATACGTTTAATGAGGAAAGAAGGAGTTCAGAACAAAATTATTGTATTAGAGGAATGATTCTACCCCCTCTAAGTGTTTTATCTTT
>JALWGO010000037.1 GCA_027038805.1 Thermoprotei archaeon | reverse complement strand
GGTATAAGTAGAGATGAGGTAGTAGTAAACGGCATAGAAGTACTAGTTGAACCAGTGAGCTTGGCTAAAACAGCTGCACGGAAAGCCAGGCATAAAGCCCTAGTAGCGGTAATGAAGTGGTTTGGAAGCGAATGGGTTGAGGAGAAGAAAGGTAGAATAATAATGCCCGGCGAGCAATCCGCTATAGCATTAAAGCTTAATGGTATAAGAGTATTCTTTAACCCAACAAAAGACTTCGATGAAGCCAAGCTAGCAGCACTAGTAGTATTGAAGTGGAGAGTGGGATTAAACGTAAACGGGAGAACAGGATTAATAGAAATAGATGAATGGGAGAATAATAGAACAGTAAACCTAAAGGAACTAGGGCTAGAAGAAGTTAGAGAACTAGTAGCTAGACACGTAGAAGAACTAGACAGAGAACTTGAATCCAAGCTAGGAGTGAGAGAGAAAAGAGTCGTGGAGAGGACATTTGATTCCCTCCTCGAGGAACTAGTAGAAGATGAAGAGAAAACAAGTTATAATGTTGAGATAGTTGAGGAAGACGAAAACACGTACACTGTTCACGTGGACTCCAAATACTATGATGTAATAGTAGTGGTGAACAAGTATTCCGGTAGAATATTATCGGTGAAGAAGATAGTGAGTGAAAAAGGCGTGGAGAGAATAGTAGAGGCGCTTGGATTAGATACTAGTAGGATGGCTGTAAAACACGGCTTTGATACTGTTAGGATACTAGCTATAGGTGAATCTAAGACTGTACTAGTAGAGATAAGAGACGATGACATAGTATTAAATGAGAAACTACCCGGATTTAATGAGATAAGAGAGCATGCGAGGAAGAGGATGGAAGAGAAAGCACGTACAAAAATAGGTGACCCCATAGTAGAGGAACTCGCCATTAAGGAAGTAGACCCACCCATAGTTCATGTTAAACTAGATTATAGAGGAGTAAAATATCAGTCAACGATTAGAATAGACAATATGGAAGTAGAATACGAGGAAATAGAGGTAACCGAGGAAGCAGTCAAGAACATCCTAGAGGAGAAATACAATATAAGAATAGAAATGGTACGCTCAACTCCACCATGGTATATAGCTTCGGGCACGGATGGAGTAAGAAACTATGTAATAGTAGTAGAATACCCGTTAAAGTCCATGATAAGAAAAGTAGAATTATCAAGACACTACGCAGTCGAGAAATCACGAGAAGTCTTAGCAAAACTAGGGCTACGTAAACCTAGACTTAAGAATATAGAGTCGGATGAAAATGGAGGATGGATAACAACGTGGATAAGCGGTGCAGTTAAGATAAGCGTTGCAGTTGACATTCATGGGAGAGCTAAGGTCGTAGACTACGACCTAAATAAGGATCTAGTAGAAAACATGTTAGAATACTACTATCGTAGCCGTGGAGAAGATATCAACATACTCAGAATCCAGCCAATAGATGCAAAACACGTAGCAGCATACATAATCCACGGACACAAACCATTAACGCTTAAAATAAATGCCGAAGAATTAACAATAGAAAGCTAGCCTCGCCCAGCCCAATGGAGAAATTGATCCCTCCCCCCATTACTATCTAGTTTTATTACAAGATTATACTCTAGGTTTTCTAGACAACCAAGCATCTATTACCGATACTATTCTATTCGGAATAGACTTATCAGCTAATACTAGGTTTAACCCGTGTCCCGGTATTTTGGACGAATAGAATATGACGCTTGCATTACGTGTAGTATTCCTTAATGCTCCTACTGCTTGTACTGATGCCTTGTCAAGCTCACTATATATTATGAAGATGTTCCCTTTATAATCTTCTAAGGCTTTAAAATCTATTCCTATATTGTTTTCGAGAACGGGTGATATCATTACTATTCCCTGGATATCTTTACCCCAAGGCGTATTTAGTAATCGTGTTGCTATACTACAACCTATATCAGAGCATACTATGAATAATGGTTTTCCCTCAACAATGCTTTCAGCTGATATTATAAGCGATTGCACGTCTAGAACCATTCTCTTATAATCCTCTGGTTTAAGATCCTTTACTCTGACAAGAGAGCCGTTTGTCCTATAAATGCTAAGGCCGTGGCCTCTCAAATCCAATGTGAAAACAGCTAATCCGTTTCCAAGTAGTTTCAAGGACACATTAGTAGCATTCCATAAACTAGAGTCTTCCCTAAACCCGTGTATGAGGACAACTACGCCACGAGCGTTTTCGGGTAATGCATAGGCTGCCCATATCTTCATCTTATCAATGCTTATAATGCTAAGTGTATGCCAACTATACTTAACTTGCTCTTGATGAACTACTGGCCGGTTTACTGGTTTTATTATAAGGAGCCCGAGAACTAGGATTACAGCTATAACTATTATGGTTATAGAGATACGTGAGATAGCGTTCACTAGTCTCTCCATAGAAATTCCTTATTTCTCTCTATGTATTTAAACACTTCTACTATTAGAGTTCCCGATTGTTTACTCTCCAGTTAGCGGCTCGAATGCCCGATTCTTTATCCAGTTAAACAATAGGTCTAGACTATTATTACTCCATAAAATACCTCCATCCCTTGATACACCAATGCTCACGAAGTATACTGGTATTTTAGACCAATCTGGATCATTTGACAATACCATTATACTTGTACTTGTATTGTTTATTAGATCTGCTACATCATCATATTTTACTGCAATGAGAACCACTCCACGGATATAGGGGTCTTTTAACTCATTAATACTTTCTAATACTGCCCGCGACACCTTCCCATAGCATACTATTACTATTGGTTTCCCGATATTCTTTTCAGACCATTTGATCATAGTCTTTATATCGTCTACGTAGTCATCTTCACTGCTAACAGCAAAGGTTCCCCCACCATTTGCTAGTACTGGCGTACTATTTCCATGGAATCTTAAGTCAAAGGATACTACGGCGTTATCGTAGTTTAATAGTCTTTTATCTAAATTCATTTGAGACCACATTGTTTTATCCTTTCCGTAATCATGTACTAGTATTACTGTCAGCTTGCTATTGGTTGTAGCAGCGTATTTTATATCAAGCATAATGTTGTCGTCTGTTAACGCTACACCATTATTCCATTCAATATTTCTATTCAACCCGAAATACCAGGGATAGGCGTTTACTGCTACGGCTATAATTGTGAATGCTATAACTACTATTGTAGTAATTGCTAAACGGTTCAACACTTATACCTCGAGACTAACACTGTGTATTAGATTAAAATAGTAGGCGTAGAAATTTTATCTAGAACTGTTACATACACTTAATATAACTTGTAGGTATAGCTTGCATCGGGTAATAGATTGAAGCGCATACACTACAAGGCTACACTTCTCCTAATAGGGGCTAACGTACTATTATATGGGTTAATGATAGCTGCATGTGGACTGAATAGTAATATAGGTCCAAGCACCATGTGTATATTATTACTTGGCCTCCATCCCTTATTCGTAGTTCTCGGAGAATGGTGGAGGCTTATTACAGCCTTATTCGTACATGTAGATATCCTCCACTTATTCTTTAATATGTACGCGCTCTACATCGGTGGGAGAGTTGTTGAACCATATTATGGAAGTCTACGCTTTCTTACAATATATTTTCTATCTGGGATCATAGGCAATATTGCAAGCCTAATACTACCAGTATTAAGCGTGGGTGCCAGTGGAGCTATCTTTGGAGTATTTGGAGCAATGATAGTAGTTGAGAAACGGGTTACGGGTACTGCTACTACAATGATAATATTCCTTATAATAGTATTAGTTGTAAGTAATCTAGCTTACCCGGGTAAGATAAACAATATCGCACATATAGCTGGAGTCCTAGCCGGCTATGTTCTAGGTAAAATATTAGAGCCTAGGAGGACGAGCTTAGAGGCCCACGGCTATATCTAAGATGGGGGCTATTTTAGCTGCAAGCCATAGGATTCTCGGTATATAGAGTCTCCCCTCACTATCCTTCTCCAATGCCTCAACAATTCGTTTAGCAACCGTTTCAACAGTGGTGCAGAAATACTTGCATCTCCTATTACCCATGCGTTTGAAGCCTGGGTTTTTGAAGAACTCTGTTCCAGTCACTTCACCTAAGTAGACATTTAATATTCTTATCCTAGTTCCATCGAGCTCGTGTCGCAGGGTTTCAGCAAAATAGCTTAACCCGCTCTTACTCGCACCATAGGCTGATAAGCCCAGGATGGAGGCGAACACCGCTCCCGTTAAAATGAATACTATTGTGCCATTATTCTTCTCCAGCATGTAGTCTAAGGCTTTCCTCGCTAGACACATAGCTGAAACCATGTTAACCATTACCTGACTCTCAATATCCTTCCATGATTGCTCCCAAACCATGCCGTAGACGGCAAAACCAGCATTATTTACTAGTATGTCTAAGCCCCCCATCTCTCTAAGAGCAGTATCAATTATGGTATGACAGCATTGAAGATCACTTAAATCACATGGAAGACCATGGAAGTTTTCATATTTTTCTTCTAGTTCTCTAAGCTTTTCAGTACTCCTAGCTACTCCTAGAACCACAGCGCCCTTCTCTAACAATAGCTCAGCTATCCGTCTCCCAATACCCTTGCTAGCACCCGTTACGATAGTCTTTGAACCTCTTAGCTCCAAGACCCTACCCCCACTTCATAGTACTTTTATTGTAGACAAAGAAAAATACTACTATTAATATTATAGTAGATGACCGTTGGTGAATATTTTTGGAAGAGCCCTTGCCCTCATGGCTTGAAGTACATGTTAGGATAAATGGTAAGTGGTTTAAGCTTCCAGTAGACCCCCTCTTCCTCTTGGACGAGTGTATTGATGAGGAATGCTTAGCAGACCTCTTTGAAACCCATATACGGGAGCTAGCAGAGAAACACTATGGCGAGGAAATTAGGGTTAAGAAGATAGACTTTGCTCTCTCAAGAAAGGGTCTGAAAACCATATATACCATTGAGTCTCAACACGGTGTAGATGATATTATATTAGTAGTTCATAGACGCGACGTAGATCCCCAGCAAATATTATAGCTCGAGCAAACATGAAGCTAGTATGGCTAGGTTGCGGAAACGGGTTTCACTCTAATGAACATAGAGTGGAGACATTATCAGAAACCAGTAGTTGAGAGGATAATAAATAGCCTTGAATCGGGCAAGAAGGTATTCCTTGATAGCCCCACGGGTAGCGGTAAGACGCTAATGGCATTATACGCTGCCCTTACCGTAGCTGATAGGCATGGGCTTAGAGTTATTGTT
>JALWGO010000036.1 GCA_027038805.1 Thermoprotei archaeon | reverse complement strand
CCCCACTTACTTGACGGTATGAACATTAATGCTCCTAACACAAAGATAGTCAGCCATAGTATTGTCGTTAGTATATTGTTTAGAAAACTAAACTTATACCTCCACAGTCTTAGGAAGTGCAACCATATTATAGCCCCGGTTTTAATATTGTTCTTCATTATATCACCCCGCTCTTCTTAACCATTTTCTCGGATTCTCCTAGGGCGAGGCCAGCAGCACCATTGTAGATTAATGTTAGTATTATTAGAGCGGAGATTAAGCCTAAGAGTGCTTTGATTTCCGGGATAGTGTATGTTGCAGTGAGTTTAGCTGCTTGTACAACGTAGAGTGTTGGGAAGATCCTTGATACTTCTTGTAGTATAGTGGGTAGTACTTGTATGGGGTAGAAGACCCCACTTAGCAATAATATTAGTGGTGTTAGAAAGGAGGCTATATTGGTTTCCTCTCTTAAAATAAGTGTTAGAGACGCTATTATAACGGATAATCCTATGAGTGGAAGCATTCCAAGATAGACTACGAGTAGGATTAAGAATAGTTTACCTGCACCTAGTAGTCCTTCAAAGAATACCGCTCCAGGTAGTATTGCTAGCATGCTCATAGTGCTTGAGAGCATAGCTGAGGGCACTGGCTCGAGTATAAGTACCTTATACGTCCTAGTTGGTGTTAATAGTAGGTAGGGGAGGGTACCCAGCCACCTATGGTATAGGGCTGATGCTGCTACAACGTCAACAATCATTAAGCTGGACATTACGATACCGCTACTGGCGAGGATATATAATACTGGGTTGCTTATACCTAGTCTCTCCCTATATGTTTCAAGACTACCATAAACCATGCCTAAGGCTAACATAAGAAGAGTCATTAGATAAGGCCAGATAAGCATGGAGAAGAATAACCATTTATTATTCTTGAGCCAAGCATATGTTGAGAAGACACTGGCTCTAATAATATCAATGCTAGTTGATGGCATCCTTCTATCACTCTCTCTTGGACTGTTTAGTTAATAATATGAACACGTCTTCTAGGGTTGGCTCGTGTACGCGTACTTGGTAAATTTTTATACCATTAGAATAGAATACCTCAATGCTCTTAGCTATAATAGCCTCTTCTTCACCTGGCCTTATAACTATTCTAAGCCTAGCCCTACCTTCCTCAAGGGGCTCTAGCCCTAGTTCTCTCACACCTATAAGCTTTGAGATACGAGCTTCAAGGTCTCCTAAAATCGTGTGGGGAGCAGCTATGATCATTTCTACTGCTAGTCTATCAGCGGCTTTTCTCTTTAACTCTCCTATTGTACCATAAGCTACTATTCTCCCATCATTTATTATGGCCACGTGATCGCATATTAGTTCGGCTTCAAACATGTTATGAGTTGTTATCAGGACAGTCTTATCCTTCTCTCTAGCTAGTTTGACTAATAGTTCTCTTATGGTTCTAGCAGACATGGGGTCTAAGCCTATAGTGGGTTCGTCAAGTATCAGTATTGGAGGGTCATGGAGAAGAGCTCTTGCTAGAGCTAGACGAGCCTTCATACCCAGGCTATACTCCTCATAGAGCTTGTCTGATGCGCCTAGCTCCTTTAAGCCTACGAGCTCTAAGACCTCTTCTACTCTTCTATCAAGTTCCCTACCCTTCAAACCTCTAAGCATTCCAAAGTACTTTAAGTTCTCCCTTCCGGTTAGCTTCCAAAAGAAGCCCTTCTCAACGCTAAGAGTAACACCTATTAC
>JALWGO010000035.1 GCA_027038805.1 Thermoprotei archaeon | reverse complement strand
ACAAGTATTTACTGTTGCCCCTAGATTTTTCCATGGTACTATTGGGAAAGTACTTGAACTCGACCTAACTAGACTTGAGAATAGAAGCATTTTCTATGCTACAGTTAACGCCGTACTTAGATATTTAGGAGTTATTAAGAGGAGCCTACACTGTTTAGGCCATCAGCCAGAAGAGTGTGGTAGGAAATTAGTTAAATGGATTACCAGTAGATATGGATACAATGTTAGAGTACTGCATATAGGTTATCAGCCAGGACATGTTAGAGTTCTTAGACGGTTCCTAAAGGATAACTTAATAGTAACTGATCTCTCAGAAGAACTGATTGGTAAAAGACTATATGACAAATTACTGATCGTTGATGGAGTAGTTAACGATACATTGATAAACTATGTTGACGTAGTATTAGCTACTTCTAGCTCTATAATAAATAAAACATTCCATGATATATTATTGAGATCGATGCTGCTGAACAAAGAATTAGTCTTATACGGCGTATCAGGTATGGGGTTTGTTGCTCTTCTCAAACACTACGATATTGGTTCAAAGATTAAGGTCTTCTGCCCCTATTCTCTTTGAGGACGTAGGTTCTAATATACTTCAAGGGTATATTTACAAATACTTTTTCGCCAACCGAGACTTTACAGGAACTGATAATGTTTAATGTTACATCAAGGTCTGTATTTACTTTTATTACTTGCAGATCGTTTTGCAACTTGCTAATTGAGTATACTTCGCCTTGAATACAGTTTATTGAAGGACACTGCTCCTCAACCCTATATACTATGAGTTTATCGGCTTGTACTGATACTATCAGTTTACGATTAATGTTATCGAGATCTCCTTCCCAGGGCACTATAAGTGGTATCTTAGAACAAGAAACCTTACATAACCCTAGTTCACTCATGCACTTCTCTACATTGCACTCTAATGCATTAACGTATCCTAGATACTTATTAACTGAGTTGAGAAAGCCGTACTTATTACCGCTATAGAGGATTCTCCCATTTACGAGTATTCCATAATAGTCTCCTAGTTCTAATGCCTCATCTAAATCATGTGTAACTAGTATCACGGTCTTATTGTATTGTTTCTTTATGTTTCTAAGTACTTCTACCAGTTGTATTCTTGTATCATAGTGTAAGCCTGTAAAGGGTTCATCGAGAAGAAGAATTTTTGGATCATTTACTAATGCTCTAATTATGGCTACCTTCTTCTGTTCTCCACCGCTAAGGGTTAGCGGGTATCTATTCTTTAAATGTGTTATATCTGCTATCTCCATGTATTCTTTTACTATTTTTCTAGCACTATTCTCATCAACTCCCTTTACTTTTAACCCGAAGAGAATATTTTCTTCGACGGTCATGTGGGGAAATAGTGCGTTCGACTGGGGAACGTATCCTACGTTACGCTTCCAAGGTGGGAGATCATCAACTGGTCTTCCATCGAATAGAACGTTTCCACGATAGTTGACAAGACCTGCGATAACTTTCAGTATGGTCGTTTTCCCAGCTCCATTCGGCCCTATTAATACGTACGTTTTATATGATGGTATTTCTAGGGAGACCTTCTTTAAAATAAAATTTGATATCTGTCGTAATTCTATTCTTGTCATATATTGAGCCGCCTCATATATCCCCATTTTCTCATTATCCTGGTTTCAATTAGCTCTATAATATATTGGAATACTAGGGCTAGTAAGCCCAGTAGTATTATCAATGCTATTATTTTATCAACTGATATCATAGAATACGCTCGCACCATAAGGAATCCGAGCCCGCTACTCAACGCAAGGTACTCGGTGACGAATACCATCTTCCAGCTATGGCCTGCCTCTAATTTTAGTAATGGGGCTAGGTGAGTTATTGATAGAGGCAGTATTATTTTAAAGACGAGGTCTTTTCTTGAAGCACCTAGAGTTAATGCGACATTTATTATCTCGGGGTCAATACTCTTCTTGCTACTTATAAATGAGTACACTATGGGAAATCCCACGCATATGGCTACAGCTGCAATAGCGAGCATATCATTCAAGCCTACCCATATCATTAGCAATGGTATAAAAGCGAAGGAGGGCGTAACTGAAATAAACGCTACTAGCGGGTATATTATATCTCTAAACGTATTATACAACATTGATGCTATCGCTAGAATTAAACCCATCAAGAAACCTAAAGAAAAACCTAATAGAACTCTACTCAATGTCACCATAATATCTATGAAGAGGGATTCCTTTAACGTCATTTCTATAAAAGCCCTTACAACATCCAAGGGAGTTGGAAGCAAGTAATGTGGAGTAAAGAAAGAGAAAGCAAACCAAATGGTAACAAATAATACAAGTGATAGAGAATAAAGTGCTAGCCTATGTTGCATTTCCCCTGCCTTCATTTATTTATTTCACCCAGAATGCTTGTATCAACAAAGTCTTGTACCGTTAGATTTGATTCAAGTGCACCATATTTTCTTAAATAATATATGTATCTTGATATCTCGTTTAAGTCTATGTTGATTGTATAGTTCAGATGCTTCATTGATTCCTCCATAACGCCTGCATCACTAGCCAAGTGTTTTGCAACAATTTTCGCTGCTTCTTCTGGATGCTCTCTAATGAACTCTACAGCCTTGGCTATCACCTTAACTATTTTTACAACAAGATCCCTATGGTGTTTTAAGAAGTCCTCTGTAACAGCTACACCGCTTCCAGGCATTGTAGTCCATATTTGCTGGCTTCTAATCAGTACTCTAGCCCCCATAGCCTCAGCTAGTGTTACATAGTGTTCTGGTATTGATGCAGCATCTATTTTTCCTGACAGAAGCGCACCTACGGCTACAAAGGGTGGCATCCTCTTCAAATTGAAGCTCAGATTATATTTGTCTTCAACAAGTTTCACTATGAGCCAAGCGGGTGAACCAGATCCCGTGACTGAAACTATTTTTCCATTCAACTGCTTAATGCTCGTATACTTCGAATTAGCTACTATAGCGTAACCATGTAGATGCGTCATTGCGACAAGTTTTATAGGTACACCTTTAGCCCTAACCATGAGAAGCGGGCCTATACATGCCAGTGCAACATCTATATCTCCCTTAGTCATAGCCGCTGCAAGCTCTAGCCCCGTTGAAAAAGTCTTATACTCTACGTTGATTCCCTCCGCCTTAAACCAGCCCTTATCTAATGCAACCCAAAATGCTGCTGAATGATCATTTAGCTCTACAGCAAATCTAACGCTCCCCACACTATGACTTACAATACTATTGTAGACTATTGTTGAAAATATAGTAGATAATATTATTACTATTATTATTACCGCTTTTGATCTCTTGAACTGCATGTATAATCACAGTATTAGACTTTTCAGCGTCTAGTATATAAGCCTTATAAATCATTGTAAAATAAGATTATTTTACAGAAGTATAGAAACTGTTTCTATATAGCTAGTGAAAAATTTATAGTATAATATTGAAACTGTTTTATTGATAAATCATGGCTGTGAACAAGTTCGTGTACTATGGGTTGACTGCATTTATGGCTGCTCTCACTGGCGTTACAGCACAGATTAGATTCTATGTGGGCCCTATACCGTATACTATGCAGAATTTCGCTATTGTTTTAAGCGGTCTCATATTACCGCCTTTCTATGCTTTTCTTAGTCAGATATTGTATCTATTAATGATAGCTCTCGGTTTACCCGTTGCATCTAATTTCAGTGGCGGTCTCGGAGTATTGCTTGGCTATACTGCTGGTTATCTCTGGGGATTCCCTATAGCTTCCCTCTTAGTCTCCGTGTTAAGCCGCTTGTACTTGAAAAGGATGAATAAGACATTAACTGGGCTGGAGAGGAGGGATTTAATTGTATTGCTTGGAGTTTCCTTTCTCGCTGTTCTTCCCATGTACTTGTTGGGTTATTTCGTGTTCCTTTATTACGCGTTGCCTGGTTCTAGGCTTTACTCGTGGGCTACGGGTATCTTAACTGGTACTGGTATAGATTTGAGTAATAGGTTTCTTGTTCTATTCGTAGCATCTGTTCTCGTCTTTGTACCCCAGGATCTCTTTATGGATCACTTGTTAGCTATTATTACAGCTAAGAATATGGTGCGAATACTTTATGCGAGGGGCTTGAGGCTTAGTTGAGCGAGTATGTTGTATCTGTGAGGGATTTAAGCGTAAGTATAGGTAGGACCAAGATTATTGAGAAAATCGGTTTTGAGTTGAAGAGAGGAGAAATACTACTTGTAGCTGGTCCCATAGGTTCGGGTAAGACTACTTTACTCAAAGTAGTTGCAGGACTTATACCAACACTATACAACAACTATGTAGTTGAAGGATATGTAGAGGTAATGGGGCTTAAGCCTAGTGAAGCATTAAGGCGAGGCTATGTAGCATATGTTCCCCAGAATCCCCGCTTATTCTTTCTTGGGCGAAGAGTATGGGAAGAACTAGCATATATTGGGTTAAACAATTGTAATGTCTATGAGATCCTATGTGATAAGCTTTCAATTAAGTCGTTACTAAGTAAGCCAGTAGCATGGTTATCTGATGGAGAACTCTATAGGGTTCTCACAGCAATAGCTATTCTATCTGGCACGAAACTCTTGATACTTGATGAGCCAACCTCTCATGTTGATGAAGAATATTTAGCTAGTATCCTTGAGTATCTTGCTGAGTTGAGGAATAGAGGAAGTAGTGTAATAATAGTTGACCACCGTGTTGAAGTGCTTTCAAAATTTGTTGATAAAATACTGTTTCTGAAGGAATACGATAAAATAGATAGTTTTACGGGGGCGCAGAATAGACTTGTTAGTCGAAAAGGGGATATCGTATTAGATGTAATTGGTTTAGCCATAGGATATGATAGGAAACTAGTGGACAATATAACCTTTAGTGTAAGGCGGGGTGAAATAGTATCTGTGCTTGGACCAAATGGTAGTGGTAAATCAACACTACTTAAAACAATACTGGGTAAGATAAAACCGTTTCATGGAACTATTAGTCTCAGGGGAGATGTCTTCTATATTCCTCAATGGCCACTCTACTGGTTTTCTACAGAGAGTGTGAGGGAAGAATTATTGCTTTATTCTAAAATTTATAATAGGAATAGGGATTACTTAAACGATATAATTGATCAATTCAAACTAAGCGATCTCCTCGACAAAAATCCATATTCGCTGAGCATTGGAGAAGCACGCCTACTAAGTCTAGCACTAGCCACTATCGCTAAGCCAGATCTATTAATAATAGATGAGCCACTATTAGGTTTAGATAACAAGACTATGAAGGAGATAGTAGAGCATATAATCGGGCTGGACGATAGCATAAGCG
>JALWGO010000034.1 GCA_027038805.1 Thermoprotei archaeon | reverse complement strand
TAAAACATCTCAATGATAAGAAAGCAATTGTTGTTTCAAGTGATGGGACTAGAAAATATACTGTAATAGTAGACTACGAGACCCGCAGAGTCTATAGTGACGACAATGGTACGAAGCTTAGGGGATACGTAGGCTATCCTATAATAGCTTTGCTTATGGAGAAAGGAGTACTGCCTTTCAACGAGAGGTTTGCTCAAGCATTAAAGGGTATTCCGTGGAAGAAGCTTAATGAAACCTATAAGAAGTATGCTATAGTTGAAGAAATAGTTAAGAAGAAGGCTATGGAGAAGGGCGTAATGCCTTCGGAGCTAGACCAGTTTGTAGAAAAAGCTATGAAGATTCTACGTTCATTAAAACTAGTCTACGATGAGAAATTAGTCAATAAATACTAGCTTTCAACAACTCCTTCTTCTCCCGACACAATTGACTTAGGTACTTCGCCTCCCGTTTTATCTCTCATTATCACTACTCTACGAGGATACGGTATCTCGACACCGTATTCCTTAAACCTTTTATGTATCTCTATTATCAGCTCGCTTTCAACTATGGGTTTCAGCCACGGATGCTCTATATAGGCGTATAGGCGTAGATTAACGCTATTTTCTCCAAACCCTTTAACGATTACAACCGGATAGGGTTTCGGTAGTATTCTTGGATGATCCAGTGCTGCTTCAAGCATAGCCTTGATAGCTAATTCTACGTTACTCTCATAGCTTATTCCCACATCAACTACTGCTGCAACTCTTCTTTTCCCTAGACTATAGTTTACTAGCTCCTTGTTCAATAGTATCTGGTTTGGTATAACTATACGTCTACCATCAAGTGTAACGAGTCTCGTATGGGTCAAGGTTATGTCTTCTACACGTGCAATCGAGCCATTGTATTCTAAGACATCTCCAACCCTAATGGCCTGGCTGAAAACCATTACAATACCAGCTATAATGTGACCGAGACTATTCTGTGCCGCGAGACCAAAGATTACTGTTATAGCACCAGCAGCATAGGCTAACATTACGGTCGCTTGGCCTAGTTCAGGGTATACTATTTGAGCCATATCGAAAACCAGTATCGAAGCTACTATAGCCGCTGAAACATTTATCATTATTCCTAGAATTGATGCTAGAGAAGGCTTCTTAGACCCCATACCCCTTATTACCACTGCCTTCAACAACTTAGCTACATAATATGATGCTATGATACCGGCAATATAGAGTAGTATCATTGCTAGTGATTCATCAGAAGGCAACACCATTAATCATGCTCCCTCAAAGAAAACTATTTTTCATAGAGGCAGAGTACTTAAGCTAGCGTGCTCATCAACTATACAAAAACCGCGCATAGAGGCCAACAAGGTGTCTGAGCATCATGGATTCGAACAGTATCTACGAAGTACTGAGTAGAGTAAAAGTTGTTGCAACTGATGTTGATGGAACTCTTACCGTTGATAGAGGCAACTATCTAATCCACGAAGATGCTATCACAGCTATAAGGAGACTCGAAGAAAATGGTGTAAGAATCATCCTTGTATCAGGTAATACTATTCCAGTACTCTTCGGGTTATCAAGATACATTGGTACGAGCGGCCCTGTTGTAGGTGAGAACGGCTGTCTCGTAGGCTATAAGGGTGAGATCATACCAGTTTGCTCAAAGTCTACTAGAGAGCTAATAAGCCTCATATTAGAGGAGTTTGGAGAAGAACTTACCCAGTCTTGGCAGAATAGATATCGTGAATACGATTATGCTTTTAG
>JALWGO010000033.1 GCA_027038805.1 Thermoprotei archaeon | reverse complement strand
CGGGTTTGAGGAAGGTTTTCCTCGGGTTAACGAGCTTCCACTCCCTCCCCTCTAGTACTGCTTTCATGAACTCATCGTAGACTCCAACACTTATATTGAAGTTCTGTAAGACTTTCTCCTTAGCCTCCCCCGTCTTAGCCTTTATGAACTTCTCTATGTCCGGGTGCCATACGTGCATTACCCCCATATTGGCTCCACGACGCTTCCCACCTTGCTTGATAACATCTGTAACCGTGTCGAAGAGCCTCATAAACGATAAGGGTCCACTAGCAACCCCACTTGTGCTAGCTACAACATCTCCCTCTGGTCTCAGCTCGCTGAAGTCGAAGCCCGTTCCACCACCCTGTTGCTGTATCAAAGCCATAGCCCTTACAGCATCCATTATCCCTTCGCCGTCTGGTGTGGACAGAGCATCTCTAACCGGGATGACGAAGCACGCGGATAGTATTCCGAGCCTGGTCTCAGCGTTCATTAGTGTTGGGGTATTCGGTATGAAGCGTAGCTCGCTTAGGATACGGTAGAATTCATCTTCAATCCTTTTTACTTCTTCCTCACTCTTACCGTATAGTCTCTCAACACGAGCGAGATGTCTTGCCACTCTGCGGAAAAGCATCTGTGGTGTCTCAATTATCCTCTGGGTCTCGGGGTCTTTGAGCAGATACCTTATCTCCAAGAGTTTTAACGCATTATAGGTTAACCTCAAGTCCCTTGGGTCAAAGTCCCTCCACTTCCCCTTACCGTATACCTGATTATATATTCTAGCAAGCAAATAGCGCTTCGCAGCCTCCTCCCACTTAGGGTTCTTCACTATCCTTGAAACCATTGCCTTTTCAACGAGATCACGTATGTCCTTTGTTGTAACTTTCTTTCTCTCGACTATACTCTTTAATACCTCATCTAGAATATCCTGGACATCGCTTTCCCCTAGCCCTGCTGAGAGGACAGCCTTAGCTATGCTTCTCCTAAGCTTATCTACATTCAATGTCTCTAGGACTGTGGTTGCCTTCACTACTTTGACGCCTCCTTCTTCAATTACTCTAGTTTTCTCATGCTCTCCAAAATTCATAATATGTCAACCTCGCTAATAAACTAGATCTACCTCAGAAATTGATTAAGCCTTCCATAATGGTTTGATAATATAATCTAAGGTAATACTGTACTTGTATCTAAGTAATACTGAAAATTAACCGTATAACGGCCTGAAATATCTATAGATTAAAATGTTATATTACTAAGTAGAACATAAGAGTAAATAGGGACTTGTATTAAAACTATAGTATAGTAGTAGATAGTATTAAGTGTTCGCAAAGAACTTATAACCCACTGGTAACACCTAGACATAGTAGGTAGGGTTTAAGCGATGAGAGATACTGATGATGTAATAAGTATAATAGATGGGTACTTCGGTGATATAATAGAAAGAATAGTTGTAGAACACGGCTATGATGTAGATCTAAATGAGGAATACTATGAACTCCTCTCCTATATAACGCGTAATCTTGTGAGAACATGGTTTAGAGGCAAGAATCCAACATTAGAAGAAGTGGAAAGAAAAGTAAAATATATTAAACACAGATACCCGCGTCGTCTAAGCATGCTATTAAGTTATCTAGTATCAAGATACGTTAGAATGAGAAACAAGATTTACGGTATACAACGTGACAGACGTGATCTCTGGTAAACAAGAGTTATTATAGGAACCCCCAGATTTATATATCTAGGACTATATCCTGGCACCTAGTAAACTCTGTATCTTCTAGATCTAAATACTTTATCAAAGCTTAAAATACATTAAAAATAGGTAATGAAAAAATATGTGTCCAATACAACAATACCTAGCCTAACTATACAGTTACACAGGTGCACTCAAACTGCCACGTCGTAAGAGAAAAACAGTTAAGAAAGACCAAGTATTAAAAAATAATGAAAGAGAAAAGAAAAAGAAGAAGACAAGAACGCATAGGAAGAAGATAAATGTAGAAGAATATGTGAAGACTATTGTTAGAGACGTTGCAATGGGTCTGGGACTAGATTATCTAGGATTAAGCGATAAGGAATTACAAGAAGTTCTAGGACCAGTACTTGAAATGCTAATAGGGGATGTAAGCTACAAGCCCAAGGTGGAACAGCTCATTAAGCGCGCGCAAAGATATTATGATAATATCGCAGAGCTTATCTCAATGAACATCCTACGGGTAAGAGAAAAACTTACGGCAGAACAGCTAGAATACATAGTAGCTTATGGTAGAAGGGCCGTTGCAGCGAACATTCGGAGACTTTATGAAGAGGCTAAAAGGCTTAATAGAACAGACCTTATCCCACAGCTAAGATATCTCTGGGAAGAATATGGTAGGCCAACTCCTATACCATGTCCTAGATGCGGGTTTAGGGCAGTAACACCCGATCTCACATGCTTTGTATGTGGTGCAGTATTGAGTGAAAAAGAGATTCGAAGAGCAGTAGACTTTGACGTAATGTTTAGGGAATTCTTGGAAACAGCTACTATTGAGGAATTAAGAGAGACCTTAGATAGAGGATACGTGTTATTAGGTGAGACGGTAAAGCCTCCTACAGCTCGTAGAGAGCCATGGGATATAGAGTTGTTTCTAAATAAGGAGGAAAAAGAGTTGTTGAAGAAGAAGATATATGAGAAGACATTAGCTAAAACAATAGTGGCAAGCGGATCTGGGGAAAAGTAATGGTAAAGTATTTGAGAAGTAAGAGTGAGCTAGAGGAACTTTTGGGAGCGGCTGGACTAGTCTTAACGGTATATGTTGACAGGAGTGATGAGTCTAGGAGTATAAGTTATGCGGCAAGACTGTTTGAACGTATAAGAGAGCCTATAATAACTGTAGCAATAGTAGATGTAACGGAAACAAAAGACAAAGAGCTACTAGCTGAAGTAGACGCTATCCCACTAGTCAGACTATACTTGAATGGCGAGATAATATTCGAGCAAAAGGGTGGTATGGGATACTATAGAAAAGACTTCATAGTATTAAAGGAGGGTATTAAGGATGTGCTTGCTGGCAGGGGGATAAGATTTCTACTCTAATATTACCTAATATTCTTCTAAGACTACTGCATTCATTTAGCATACCCTTGCCTATTCTTCCACCACACTCAGCTGATACCTTCTCTAAGCCTAGGGCTTCTCGGAAAACACTCGGGTTCTTCAATATATTGTATGCTAGCTCCTTACTAATCAGTGCGAGATCGCGATATATATTATAGGCTCTCTTCTCGATTTTACTGCAATTCGAGTAAATACCATCCACTAAGCCTAGCTCGTAGATTCCCCGAATATAGCTATAAAATACTATGTCGTCCCAAGGAGTGTCATACAATGGATAACCAATCGTAATATTGTTTAATCTAACAACTGGTTCTATATATGCAACACTATCTATCTTAGCAGATAATATATTTGCAAGTACAAGGACTGCTAGCGACTCCAAACTATACGGCAATAAAATACTATTAACGCTAACGTGTTCAGCAATAGACAGTGAAAGCAGTCTCGATAACACATATCTATCATTTAGACTACTACTGCTAGAGAAAAATCCCGCGTATTCTCCAATAACGAGGTATAATTGTTCTTTTAAACCACAGTATCTTCCTCCAAGAACTCTCTCTACGGTATCAAAATCATTGTAGTCGGAGGGCAATGATATATAGATTCTCGTCGGATACTCTTTTTCTAGCTTAATAATAGAGTCTATCATTGCTAGAGAAGTAACTGGCATGTCCGGTGAGAAGAATAATAGTATACTTGATGTTGGAGTAAGCATAGAGTACTCGGCTATAGTCTTCCTAATACGCCTAATAAACGCCCTAGTAAAGCAAGCACTACAAAAATATTCTCCCGAAGTCCTCCTACGATAAACGGCTGGCCTACCACAATACGTGCATTTGGGGAGAACCCTACTCGCTGATAAAGGAGTCTTATACTTCGAGTCTATCAAGTCTCTCCTCCATGTGTAGCTCTCTTATACGCTCTAAAGCCTCCTTTATATTGTTCTCGTTTACTTCTTCCTCAAGTATCCCTAAAACCTCCATTATGAATGGGTTAGCGTAGGCTGGCCCCTCAACAATCTTATCTCTTAATGTGCGGGCTATTTCTGATAGTTCCTCATCGGTATACTCGCCTGCAAGGTATTCGTAGATTAGTGTTTCAACAGCAGCTAATAGATACCTATTACCTGTCTCAATATCCTCTCGGTCTATGAACTTTGAGAATACTCTTATTATCTTGTCAATTACTTCTTTTTTCACCATAATTGTTCCCCAGGGTATTTCTTCCTCTTCCCTATTTTTAAGTATAGGTATATCAAGTTTAACTCCGAAACATTTATATAGAAGAGGTCCGATTCTAACCATGCAAAATAAGGCTCTAAGGTGGCAACTATGTCCCTTTACGGTGTCCCCGTACTAATACTCAAAGAAGGCACTAAGAGAACAACTGGTAGAGATGCTCTCAGATCAAACATTCTAGCGGCAAGAGTATTGGCAGAGGTATTAAAGACAAGTCTAGGTCCACGCGGCTTAGATAAGATGCTAGTAGACAGTTTTGGTGATGTTACAATAACTAATGATGGAGCAACAATAGTAAAGGAAATGGAGGTACAGCACCCAGCAGCCAAGCTACTAGTAGAGGTAGCAAAAGCCCAGGATGCTGAAGTAGGAGATGGTACAACAACAGCAGTAGTACTCGCAGGAACCTTACTTGAGAAAGCTGAAACACTCTTAGACCAAGGAATACATCCAACAATAATAATTGAAGGCTACAAGGCAGCTATGAAGAAAGCCCTAGAAGAACTCGAGAAGATAGCTACAAAAATAGATCTTGGTGACTTAAGCAAGCCCGAGGACAAAGAAAAAGTGAAACCAATATTCAAGAACCTAGTTGAAACAACAATATCAAGCAAATACGTTGGAAGTGGTGCCACACTAGAAAAAGTAACCGAAATGGTCATAGACGCTATAGTAACAATAGCTGAGAAAAAAGGAGACCGCTACGAGGTAAGACTAGACAACATAAAGATAGAGAAAAAGAAGGGTGGTAGTCTTCTTGATTCGCAGCTTGTTTATGGTATTGTGTTGGATAAGGAGGTTGTTCATCCTGGTATGCCTAGGAGGGTTGAGAAGGCTAAAATAGCACTACTAGACACACCACTAGAAGTAGAAAAACCAGAAATAGATGCTGAGATAAGAATAAGTGATCCATCACAAATAAAGAAATTCCTTGAAGAAGAAGAAGAGATACTCAGTAAAATGGTTGAGAAGATTGCTGGTGTTGGTGCTAATGTTGTTATTTGTCAGAAGGGTATTGATGATGTTGCTCAACACTTCCTTGCCAAGAAGAAGATACTAGCAGTTAGAAGAGTAAAAAGAAGCGACATGGAAAAACTAGCAAACGCAACCCAGG
>JALWGO010000032.1 GCA_027038805.1 Thermoprotei archaeon | reverse complement strand
TCGTCGTACATAGTATTTTTGGATAATTTTTCTTGGGAAAACATAGTTGAATTAATTGTAAAAAGCATTATTGTGAATACCACTAGTATTCCACTGGAGAATAAGTTATTAGAATCCATTAGAATACTAATCGAGAGGAAGAGAGAAGAAAATGTAGTTGAAAATAAGAATCCCTATCTTGGACTTATAAAAATATACGGTAAAGATTTCTTATTTAGAATGCTTGACGAAATACTCGGTTCTTGTCCAAATAATTTTAAATCAATTCTAGGAAAAATCTTTGGGAAAAACGTTGACATAATAGTATCATTACTAGAACGTAATGATGCTGAAATAAGCATAGAAGATAACAGTATAACATGTGTTAAGGGACCATGCATAATAGTTTTAGAGAAAGAAGGCATAGAATACTTAAAAGCTATACTTGAGGAAGGAACTTCATTAAAGATAGGCGGAGAATATATGGGTAGGTCAGCAGTTTATTTGTTCTAAAACTAAGAGTTAAATTAGTTATAAAACGTATTTTACTCCTAGTCTTCTAAATATTCTCGCAACATTCTCCTTTAACACCTTAATTAATTCTACAGGCTCTATTCCCTTTTCAGATGATATAATATGTATAAGCCACGGGATTAGAAAGGGGCCTAATTTTCTGCCCCTATACTCGTAGGGGCCGTCACTCTCAGTTAATATGATTGAGAGTGGAGATTTCCTTAAGACTTCTTTATGCTTTCTTTGAAAATCAACTGAGGGGTTGATTGTTATATAGTATCCTAGGCTTTCAATATCCTTTATCATATTTATGGGGCCACTATACCAGTGTAAAATAGCTATTGGTACATCATTTCTATATAGTTCTTCTAATACTATACGCCAAGTACCTAGTGCATGCACGTTAACTAGTAGATTGTTTTCAGCTGCTATTTTTACAAGTTCCTTAAATATTACGACTTGTTTATCCATGGTGTTTTTTCTAAAATAGGAATCTAATCCTATTTCACCAAGCATTTTTATTTTATCAATATGTTCTCTAAAATAATTGATGGCTCCTAGAGCTTCACTAAATGAGATATCATGGTCTATAACCCATGGATGAATACCTATACCGGGAAAAACATTGTTAAATTTTCTAGATATGATTATTGTCTTGCTTGAGGAGCCTAAGTCGTCTGATACAGCAAATATTAAAGTATTTTTAACTAGTTCGCTTATATAGTCCATGCTATATTCATAGAGATGGCAGTGGGCGTCAATATAAGTTATATTGGATAATCTATACATTCTACCACACATCTTTACATAATGCGAGACATATTATATACAAAGTAAAAATTTATATTTTTATGGAAGTTGTTAAAAACTATTGACTTTTTATATTGGCGGCAACCCTAGTGCTATTCTAAGTAATATTATTAATGGCAGGAATACCGAGGATCCTATAGCCATTAGCTTTATCAGTATATTTAATGAAGGCCCTGCTGCATCCTTCAATGGGTCACCAACAGTGTCACCTATTACAGCTGCCTTATGCGCCTCCGAACCCTTTCCTCCAAAGTGACCGGATTCTATGAATTTCTTAGCGTTATCCCATGTATTACCTACATTGCCTTGGAATAAGCCTAGTAGTAAGCCTGTTATTATAGCGCCCATCAACATTCCTCCTAATGCTATTGGCCCAAGTGTGGCACCAACTATTATTGGAGTTATAAGCGCTAATACTCCTGGTGCTATGAGGCGTTTAAGCGCATATCTTGTTACAATGTCAACGGCTCTGTTATAATCTGGTTTCTCCTTCCATTCTAGTATTCCCGGTTTCTCTCTAAACTGTCTTCTAATTTCTTCTACTAATGCAAAAGCTGCAGCTGTTACCGCCTGTATTACTAATGCCGTAAAGAATGCTGGTATAGAGGCACCTATTAGAAGCCCCGCTAGCACATCAGGTCTAGTTATCGTGAAAACGCTTTCTATGTTAAAACTCACATTCATAGAACTCACATAGTCTTTTAGAAGCGACGCGTATGTGAACAATAATGCTAGTGATGTTAAAGCTGCAGAGCCTATAGCATAACCCTTGGATATTGATTTCATCGTATTTCCAGCTGAATCTAATTTATCAGCTTGCTCGCGAACTTCCTCTGGATATCCAGCTTGTTCAGCTAAACCAGCTGTATTGTCTACTATAGGTCCATATGCGTCGGCAGCCACAACAATACTGGCAACGGATAACATGCCTACACCTGCAAGGGCTACAGCATATACTCCTCCTATTAATGGAGAGAACATTGCTAGTGTTGTAGAGCCGATATAGTATGCTATGAAAGTTGCTATAGCTATTGCAATAGTTGGCGCAACAGTACTATAGAAGCCCATGGAGAGACCGCTCAGAATCGTTAGTGCTGGTCCTGCTTGAGAACTTGAAGCTACTGTTTTTACTGGCTTATAGGATCCCGATGTAAAGTAATCGGATGTAAATCCGACTATACCTCCAGCAATAAGCCCCATAACACCAGCTATCCACAAATTCACTAACGGAATGCCTATGCCATTAGAGTAAGTTATAGACGGTATTAATGTTACTATTGCCACACCAATAATACTAATTAGTGATGTCGTTGTCAAGGTCTTTGAAGGCTCCTTTAGCGGGGATAATTCTACAAACTGTGCAGTCAGAATCGTTGTTAGTAATGCTGCAGCAGCAAATATTAGTGGATAGGCTATCAAGGAGAGTTCTATGGCACCTCCAATAAGCATTCCTATAGCCATTGCCGCTACAACACTCTCAACATATGATTCAAACAAATCTGCACTCATCCCAGCACAATCGCCTACGTTGTCTCCGACATTATCCGCTATTACACCAGGGTTTCTCGGGTCGTCCTCAGGTATTCCAACTTCTACTTTTCCTACAAGGTCTGCACCAACATCAGCAGCTTTAGTATATATGCCTCCACCTACTCTAGCAAATAATGCTACAGTGCTTGCTCCAAAAGCATATCCTAGCAATGCTTTCACAGCCTCACTATACATGCCGCCAAGACCGCCAAACGCAATAAATAGCAAGGATATGCCGAGTAACCCTACACCCCCCACCATAAACCCCGTTACTGCTCCTCCACGGAATGCTATTCTCAACGCCTTTGACAATCCTTGATCCACTAAAACTTTGAGAACCCTAACATTACTTAAAACAGCTATATACATACCTAGTACTCCTACGAGCGTTGAACTTAGCGCGCCAGCAAGATAGGCAAGACCTGTTTTTAACATTAGCGAGCTCCCACCGACTAGTCCAGCCGCTATAATTAGGACTGCCACCGTTATCGCTATTGTTAAAATAACGCTATACTGTCTCTTCATGAAAGTCACTGCAGCACTCTTGATATACCCGTGTATTTCGGCGGCTCTATCCTCTGGTATCTTTATCTTTAATATCATATATATCAACACAAGTACATATAATATTGATGCACTACCCGCTATTATCCCAAGCGTTGTAGCCATACTTAGCATACTCATTGCTTTTACACCCTCCTTACACAACTGTTTTAAGGGATTTAAGAAGTTAATTCTCTTTGATTTATAATTATTAACCTACTATAATAGTAAGAATATGTGGGCCGTGAAGACAGAACCCGAGCCTGATCTCATGCTATGATGAGGGTCGGCGCGACGGAGCCCCTCAATATTATTAAACTCCATCTATTACTTCATTGCTTATTCCTAGTCTACGTATAATTTCCTTTATTCTTCTTGAAACTCTATCAGACCTCCAGGGCATAATTGATGCAGTTATAATGTTGTCTATTACTTCTATCTTCAACTCATATTCTATTCCTTTAAATGTAAGCTCAAATTCTGTTTCCTTTAATAATTTGAATATATTTGCCTCAATTACTTTCTTATTATAAAGATGTCCTCTTATAGTTATCTCCAATCCTATCCCTTTATCATTAACATGTTTCATTAACAATGATTTAATACATTGTAGTAATTTGCTAAGTTCCCTCTCGGTACAACATTCTACTACTATGATACGAGACGCCCCATGTATGGGATATGTATTTACGAGCCAGAAGGCTCTCCAGGGACTAAGACTGGTATATACTAATAGTACTCCAGAATACTTTGTACGCTTTATGGTAACATTTATATCCTCTATGTACAGAGAGTCGCCTACTTGGTTTTCAACGACTTCCTCCTTACCTGGCTTTGTAGTAACGATTAACTTAAGGTTTTTACACGAATGCAGAGTATACACCCTTTTCTATGCAGCTCTCATCATCTCCAAAAAACTAGACTTTATATAGAGTTTTCTCAACACCAGGGCTTAGATCTAAAAACACATTAGCACGGTGAACTATAGTAATGGATATAGTATTGCCACTAATAACACCCTTTAATAAGGATCTACGAGTAGACTATAAAGCTCTAGATATTCTTCTTGAACACATAGCTGAGGATAAATTACTTGTAAATAGCTGGGTTGGGGAAGTGTATTCTCTAACATTAGATGAATACATTAATATACTCTCTTATGTTAGAAAGAGGGCCGGGGGAGAAGTATTTGTCTATATTCCTTCATATAAGTATTGTTTAAGAAAATTACTGGATAAAATCAGAAATTATTATGGTACAGATATCATAGACGATATCCTCGTAGTAGAGCTAGATTTAAACGATAAAACATGTAAGAGTGAGCTATGTCTTGCTAGACAAATAGCAATAACATTAAATAAAGTATACAGCAACTCTACAATGTTATATGTTAGAGGAGATATAGGCTACAATAGGGAAATAATTGAAGTTATTAGAGGATTGCTAAGAATATATCCAGAACTAACACATATGATGGTGGATCAAGACCTCCCGTTATCGCTTATAATTGAATTGAGAAACTCTCTTAACGATCTTGATAGAGAAATAGGTTTATACCTATTTGGAGACTATGGCTTAATTATAAATAAATTCGAGGGTACAATAACACCTATAGGGTTATTAAAGAACCTTATAGAGAAAAAACATCATGTTAAGATAGAGGATATTAGTCAGCTAACACGAATAACTGATTATGCTAACACTATCATAGGGGCAATAAAAGTAGCAATCAATATTTTAGAACCATCAATAAAAGAATACACAAGGCTCCCGATACCTACAGAGTTTCCCACTATAAGAGATCACATTAGATCTATAATAAATTATTACATAAAATAAAGGGGGCCCTATATGCGCATAATTGCTGTAACGGATATTCATTCCTCGGTAGGAAACGTAGAGAAACTAATAGACATCATTGAAGATGAAGGCGTTGATCTCATAGTAATTGCGGGTGATATAACTCATTTTGGTTCAATAACTACTGCTAAACGTACATTTAATCCCCTAATTAAGACAGGTATTACCGTCTTTTTTGTGCCGGGTAACTGTGATCCCTTAGATCTACTTAAATGGGAGGATCCTAGCCGT
>JALWGO010000031.1 GCA_027038805.1 Thermoprotei archaeon | reverse complement strand
AGTCAGATTCTTGCAAAGGAGTATTTCAGTAGGCAATGGAAGGCTGAAACATCTATGCGTAGTGTAATATCCAAGAAGATATTCATTGATGCTTATTAAAACATCTATGGGCCACCAAGGATTTTATCCTAGGAGAACACCCCTTAAGACTATATTGCCCCTAGGATGCGTGTAAGGGTCATTATTTGGCGTGAAGAGGATATGTATGTTGCTAGAGAGGTTGCCACAAGGGTTGTTAGCCAAGGTTAAAACAGTTGAGGAGGCTGTTGAAAATCTCCGAGAGGCACTAGAGTTGTATATAGAAGAGGTTCCCGAGACATTAGAAGCGTTGGAGCAGCTCGATAAAAGTATTGTGGGCATGCTAGAGGTTGAGGCGAAGGCTCCCAAGGCTGTCAGTGCGTGAAGTTGTAGAACTACTTATCAAGAAATCGGATTTACCGCAAGAAGACAACGTGGGAGTCACATAGTCCTAGTCAAGTACACTGGTGATAGAAAAATAGTGACCGTTGTACCGCTTCACCCAGAATTAAAGCCCGGCTCTCCTAGGCGTACTCCAACTAGCAGAAATAGATAGAGAGGACTTCCCGAAGGCATACGAAGAAGATTGTTGAAAACAACCTTGTTACCTAATTACTGCCTAGAGTCTCAACTATCGTCACCTCAAACGACTACATTCTATGCATTGTTTGAATAAATAGTATGTGTGGAGCCGCCGGCGGGATTCGAACCCGCGGCCACCGGCTTACAAGGCCGGCGCTCTACCGGGCTGAGCTACGGCGGCACACGTGGTGTTATTGTATTGGGTGAGGGTTTTTAAGTGATATTGTTAATTGTTTTGTGGTTTGTGTTGGTGTTGTTTTCCGGTATTTTTTAATTTTTAATTGATTATAGTTTTAGTGGTGGTTGCTTGAGTCTCATTAAGTTGGGTATACCAGTTTTTGATGGTCTGGTCGAGGGTGTTCGTAGGGGTAGTATGATTGTATTTGCTGGGCCTCCTGGTATTGGTAAAAGTGTCTTCGTGCGTTATGCTGTTTTGAATGTTTTATCTAGCAGTGGGAAGGTAGTATATATAGCGTTTGACGAGGATCCAGGTGAAGTAATTGCTGAGTTAGAGTCAGCTGGTGGTATTGAGCCTAGTAGTGTTAGGGATAGAGTTCTAGTACTTGATGGTTTTTCAGTCCGTCTACCTGGCCTAGAGGAGGCTGGGTATACTGTAGTGGATCCTATGAATCTTATAGAGGCTTTAAACACTATATATAATGCAGTTAAAACATATGCTTCTGAGGTTAAGTTATTAGTTATTGATAGTATTAATGAGATAATATTGAGGAATGAGCCGGGTATAGTATTAGACTTCATTAAGGGGTTGAAGGCATTATCTAAACGTTATGGCATAATATCGATAATAGTACTGCATAGTGGTATCCCCGGGTTAGAGCAAATATATTCAACAATAGAATACGTATCCGACTCCTTTGTTGAAATGGGATTTGATCCAAGTCTAGAGCAATTGGGTATTCCTTTAAGAAGGCTTAGAGTACGTAAGCTTAAAGGAGCCTCTCACTCTCTTGACTGGGTACCATATACTATAGGTAAGGGAGGAAAGATAATGGTTGTAGACATAAAGAAGATTATGGAAAGTGTTAGAACGGCTTTAGCTGAGTTGAAAACACTAACAACGGAAAAGAGGTAATAAGGCCATGCCTCACCCACGTGTAAAAATTATTGCGACTCTAGGTCCAGCTTCCTCCTCATTGGAAACCATAACGGCTATGGCT
>JALWGO010000030.1 GCA_027038805.1 Thermoprotei archaeon | reverse complement strand
CCAGTATAAAGGTTATGAGAGATCCTAGGAGCCATAAAAATAATCCAATGTAGCTATTCTTTAATACTATTATGTAGTCAGCTGCTAGCACCATTAACCCTATTGGTAGTGTGGGATAGAAATTAGCCTTTATCGGGTTAGATAAGTCATCTATAAATGAGCGGGTATAGAAGAAGAGTTTCCCAAACCATAGAATAGATACTATTAAAGCTATAACAGTATTGAGGAAGGTGAAGAAATAAGCCAGTAAGCCAAGAAATGGGATATAAGCTGAATAAATATAGCTGACAACAGCTACGATACCAGTACCCATAACACAAGCACCATAAGCAGGGGAAAATCCTTTAACAGCTCCTCTCATCTCATTATCACCACACGGTAGGCTACAAAAAGAAACCAGGTATAAAATAGTAAGGTTACAAAATGAAACTATTAAGGGAAAATCATTATATATGAGAGCACAAGGTATTCATCCTATACGATATGAAAGTTATTCAAATCTTATACTAAACCTTATGGGACAATAATATTTCATCTTTTCACTGTAATTATGTTGTTAAGGTTTTTATGTCTGCTAGAGTTATAGAATTCTTATATGCTCATGTTATGTTTTCTACGTGAGCTTGTAGAACTGGTAGCATGGAACCCTATTCTTTCTAGTTTTGAAAGGATGTGTGATAGCTGGGCACTGCTTATATTGAATCTTTTCTTTATCTCACTACTGCTTACTTCTTCGCCGAGAACTAGTTTATAGGCTATGTAGTCTTCGGGAGTATGCTCGTAGAGGGCTAATGTTTTCTCAAATGCTTCTAAGACCATTGATATCCATTCTCGTAGTTTTCCTCTCATAGAGGGGATAAGTTCTGTTATTTCTCTATACTTGTTTGGATCGATAAGTGTTTGTAACATTGCTAGTCTAGTAGCTTTAAGAGCATACCTTAAATCTATGTTTAATGTTTCAAGCGATTTAAATAACTTCTCCTTGTTATAGAGTTCTTCTAAAAATGCTATAACAATATCGTATACGTCTCTTACTTTAATGGTTCTTCTACCAGTTATTTTGCCTGGAATAACTTTTCTAGCTACTAAACCAGAGATTATGCCCTCGATTTTGTTGGCTAGGAGATCTTCTAGTGAAAACACTGTAACGGGGTATGGGTTAGGTAGATTGATCCAATCAGTTATATCCCTTACTGGTAGCTCGTACAATCTGTTCTGAAGTGGATGAGCATATTTTCTCTTTCCTCTGAACACGGTTACTTCTATTTCATAGATTCTCGGCAAGTTTTCTTTGTTCTCCATATACCATCTATTGAATTCTTTTTCTTTCTTTACTTCGGGAGGGAGTATGTCGGTAAGCTTTAGTCCCGAGCTAAAAGTACTTGGCAGCATTAATCTAAATTTATAGACGATATTGTTTCTTCTTACTCCCTCATAGACTAGTCCTTGTACTATGATTTTAGCCTCCATTATGTCGAGTACTTGATAGTACCCGGATTGGCTTAGAACTTCGTTAGTGTGTGCGAGTAGTTCATTAGGGTTAATATCTATGAGATAGAGGTCGAGGTCTCTAGAGAATCTTCTTCTATGCCTTGGGAAGTAGATGTCGTTTAATGCAGTTCCTCCGCCAAGAACATATGTGAAACCATGTTTTTCTGAAGCCTTAGATATACTCCAGAGTGCTAGGTATTTTGCGACATCGGTTAAATACCATTGAAACGTATAATTATAGTTTCTGAGTATTTCGGTATCAATCAAGTATATCGCCAAGCCTATCTGTTATTT
>JALWGO010000029.1 GCA_027038805.1 Thermoprotei archaeon | reverse complement strand
TCTATTATCCCTTTCTAGGAGTACTAGGACCACTGCTTCAAAGATTAGCGAATACTTTGGATGGATCAGTAGGCTTTAAGACCCCTATGCTGAGGGAGCAGGGATGGTTTTCAGCAAAGCTGGACACCTTGTTAAACTATATTCCAGCTAGACTAACAGCACTATACATAGTATTAGCTTCAATGATCCTAGACCATGATTGGAGGAATGCTTGGAGAATCTATCGTAGAGACCATGGCTTAACGGAGAGCCTAAACGCTGGGCACCCAATGTCCGCTATAGCTGGAGCATTAAACATAATGTTAGAGAAACCAGGCTACTACCGCTTAGGCGATAGAAGAAAACCCATAGAGCCAGCCGATGTATATATGGCTACTAGGATAATACTGGTTTCAGCTCTAATCCACCTAGCAGTAACCATACTATTACTATACTTGTTCTACACCTCTATCTACCCGATACTCTTCTAAAACGAGTTCAAGTATCCTACCTCTACCCGTAGTCTTCTCCCCCACAACCCTATAGTTTAGCCTCCCACTATGCCTCGGAGAATACTCTACAATAGTATGATATTCTCCCCTCTCTCCAAGAACATCGTATCCCCTCTTCTCTAGCATTCTAGCTATCTCCTCAAAACTCGTCTGGGTAAGCCTTCTACCCAACAAGTCTTCTAGACCATGTATAACGCCTATAATTCGGGCCTCAATACCATACTTCATCTCCTCGACAAGTACTTCTAATGGATCCATACCCCATAGAGGTTCTCTCAACTCTGCTCCACTCTCCCTCGCAACTTTTTCCATGTATTTTAAATGGTCTTCAACGTATACGTCGCCAGCAATTATTGTTGAAGCATTGATTTCTCTGAGAAACTCTACGGTCTCATTGAATTCTCTACCTCTTCTAAGCTTTTTAACGAAGACTGGTTTACCCGTCAATAACCCCGTCATAACGCTTAAACCAAGGTTTACTAGATGTGGTGAGGGATCGGGGAACTCGTAGACTAGTATAAGGTAGGCATCAAATGATCCAGCCTTAACTGAAGCATAGAACGAGTCCTTACCGCCAGAAAACAACGCGATCCTCACGACGACATCACCTTCCGCAACCTATGGTATAGTTCATCTGAGTAAACCATAACTCTCCCATCCCGCCCAATACTAGCACCACAGAAAGAGCAGTGATCATCCACCATACACCTACCGCATATCGGGCAAGCTTTCCTGGGATTAGCACACTTGTCTGGAGGCCTTATCCCCTCTTCTATGAGCTTAAGGTATAGGTAGGCATGGGGTTTTGAGGGGAAGTGGATGAAGCTCTCCCTATAAAGCCTTAACACAGTATTAAACGACATCCTCCGAGCCCATTGGCTTAGGAGGATGTTGAAGCCAGAGCCAATGTTTACTGGAGTTTTCTCCCTCCAAGCTATTTCACTTAACCCATGCTCATCTAAGAATATTCTTAGCAAGTACTTACCCCATATCCTTTTACCACTTTTCCTTATTCTACATGAGAAGGGTATTTGCCTTGAATATTCCTTTACTTTACTAGAATAGAATGCTGGCACAACCTTCAACCCAAGATATTCTCCCATGATCTCCGATGAGAAGCGTTTACCTATAACACGTTTAACCCATTCCTCAAGGTAACCGTGGTTTTTGTCTAAGAGGAAGCTATAGCCAAAGAATAACTCGTCTCCCCCATCACCAGTCATAACACATTTACAGCCCTCCCTCAACGCCACGGTTAAACCCATACATAAAGGTATATCGCATACCACTTCTACGG
>JALWGO010000028.1 GCA_027038805.1 Thermoprotei archaeon | reverse complement strand
GTATATGAGGCATTAAGAAGAACATATAACTTTGTTACACCAAACGATTGGCTCCGACAAAAATAACAACGCTAGCAAGTGGTGGTAACATATGGCACTATACGCTATAATAAGAATAAGAGGGCAAGCAGACGTTCATCCTAAGGTTGAATCTACACTAAAACTCCTAAGGTTACACAAAAAATTCCATTGTGTATTATATCCTGATAGTTTGCCGGGAATAAAGGGAATGTTACATGTAATAAAAGATTGGGCTACATGGGGGGAAATAGATAAGGAAACACTAGTAGAACTTTTAAGAAAACGAGGACGTATACCTGGGAATAGGCCATTAACTGATGACTATGTGAGAGAAGCATTAGGGTTAAATGGTGGTATAGAGGAACTAGCTGAAAAACTAATTCGCGGTGAACTACATCTTCATAAACTTGAAGATAAGGTAAAACCAGTATTCCGTTTAAAGCCTCCAAGTGGGGGATTCAAGGGAAGCATTAAAAAACCCTATGGCAGTAATGGCGAGCTAGGATACCGTGGACCAGCAATAAATGATCTCCTAAAACGTATGATATAGGTGATCAAAAATGGTCGTAAGACGTAGAAAGAAGAGTAGAAAATTAAGGGGTGCAACAAGAACCCATGGATACGGCAGAATAGGTCAACATAGAAAATCCGGTTCTAAAGGTGGATTTGGAGCAGCTGGAATGCACAAGCACATGTGGACATGGGTAATAAAATACGCTCCAACATGGTTCGGCAAACACGGGTTCAACAGACCTCCAGAAATAGTTGCAAGAATAAATGCGGTTAATGTAGGTGTATTAGATGAAATCGCATTAAAAATGAAAAATGAAGGAACGGCCCTTATAGAAAATGAAAAAATAGTAATAGATGTAACAAAATTAGGGTTTAACAAAGTACTAGGTAGCGGAAAGGTCACTCAACCTCTCAAAGTAATAACGCCATGGATATCTGAGAAAGCTAAGGAAAAAATAGAGAAAGCAGGCGGAGAAGTCGTAATAACATCTTCGGAGAGTTAGTTCTTTTCATATTTTCGAAAAACCGTATAATTAATGGTTATAACACATGGAGTATGTCTTCTTTCTTCTAAACAATATTTTAAAATAAGGTTTAAGTAGTACTGCGTAGTAGGTCTTGCTAGACTGCATGCCAAAATGCTCTTGCAATCATTAAAGGTGTAATATAGATGGGTCTAGGAGTACTTGATGTCATGGCGAAGATGGGTGCATGGCTACCAACAGTAATGAAGCCTAAGCAGACTCAGAGTCTTGGTAAAAGGCTTATGTGGACCGGTATAGTATTAGTTGTTTACTTGATAATGGCTCATACGCCTCTCTATGGTGTTCAACCTGGCGCTGCCTCCACAAGTATTCTCGCCCGATTATATATAATGCAGATAATATTCGCCAGTAATGTAGGTACATTGATGGAGCTCGGTATAGGTCCTATAGTTACTGCGGGCTTAATAATGCAAATACTTGTTGGTGCAAAGCTACTTAAGTTAGATCTATCAAATATAGAGGACAGGAAAAAGTTTACCGAAGCACAAAAGGTTCTAGCGTTATTAGTGGGCTTGCTTGAGGCATCATTACTCACGTTGTCGTGGCATTGGAATCCCGCTATGAGATTAGTAGTACCATGGTATGTCAAACTAGTAGTCATACTACAACTCTTAGCGTCAGTATACATCGTTATGCTACTAGATGAAATGATACAGAAAGGTTGGGGTCTAGGCAGTGGTGTTAGTCTATTCATACTAGCTGGGGTCACTTCAAGAGTGTTCTGGTGGATCTTCAGTCCGCTACCACTTGCAGCCATGAGTAAGGAGCTTGGACTAACATTTACTGGTATAAACTTGTCGGCTCCACTAGGTTTTGTCCCCTATGTTGTATGGAGTATTATGAACGGCTATAGTTTTGATCAAGTAGTATTACGTTATGCAAGATATACAACGCCACAATCAACTGTACCACAGTACATGCAACTACCTGATCTTGTAGGATTTACTGCAACCATAGGTTTGATAATACTATTAATATACTTGGAGGGTATGAAGGTAGAAATCCCCGTAACGTCTCAGAGAATGAGAGGTATACGAACTAGAGTTCCATTAAAATTCCTATATGTGACTAACATACCAATACTGCTTGTAGGTATTCTATACTCGGATCTACAGTTATTCCTTTACATTACTGCTAGTGTGGGAGGAAGCGGAATAGCGCAAGCACTAGATTTTGTTCTAAGGTATATGAGGTCGCCTCTAGGTCCATTAGAACTAGTGGTTAATCCTATGCGTGTACTAATATATAGCGTAATATGGGGAGGCCTAGCTATTCTATTTGGTCTTCTATGGGTTGAAATAGCTGGTCTAAGTCCAGCACAACAAGCAGAGAACCTAATAAAATCCGGTCTCGAAATACCTGGTATAAGACGAAATCCTAGAATTCTTGAACGTATGCTTGCTAAGTACATATATCCTCTCACAATACTAAGTTCATTGATAGTGGCCTCGATAGCAATAATAGCAAATATTTTAGGAGCGTATGGTAGTGGAACCGGATTGTTATTAGCAGTAGGTATAATATACCAGTACTACATGATGATAGCATACGAGAGAACATTAGAGGCATATCCAATGTTGAAGAAATTACTAGGTGAGGAGTAGTCATGAATCTTCGCTATCCCTTTATTGTTGCACTAGCCCTCGGTGTACCTGGTGTAGGTAAGACAACTGTTCTAAGAAAACTTGTAGAATTAGCTGAGAGAGAAGGGATAAAGGTAAGAGTAGTGAATCTAGGGGACTATATGTTAAAGGAGGCATTAAGACGCGGATATGTTGATCAACGTGATAAGTTAAGATACTTAAAGCTTAGACAACAGTTAGAACTACAAGTACATGCTGCAAATGCTATAATATCGGAAGCCTCTAGATCATTGAAAGAAGGAGATATATTGATTATAGACACTCATGCTGTAATAAAAACGGGCATAGGGTTTTGGACAGGTATACCTAGAATATTAATGGAGACTTTTAAACCAGATATACTTATAATAATTGAGGCTAGTATTGAGGAAATACTTTCGCGGCAGCAACGTGATACAAGCAGATATAGAAAAGATTTATCAAAGCCGGAAATAGTAAAGAGTCTAATAGATCAAACGAGAGCGCTGGCGTTTGCAGCAGCTCTTATAACATCAAGTCTTGTGAAGATTGTTGAGAACAAAGAAGGAAAAGTTGAAGAAACAGCTAGGACAATATTAGAGGCCCTAAAGGGGCTCATATGAATGCCCGGCTTAGCAATAATATTCATAGCTTTCTTTACACTGATTATAGGTTTAATAGCTGGTAGAATAGTGAGGATTCTCTTAAAAACAGCTGATATTAATACAGCTATAGATAGGCTTCATGAAATAGAGAGGCAGATAAAAAAGATAAAGACAATGAGAGATCCGGAGAAAGCAACTAAAAGATTAAGAATGCTCAACGCGGAGTACAAGAAATATAGATCAATAATATCTAAGGCATTGTTTCTTAGAGCGATGATTGTTTTTGCGTCTTTCATGTTTGCGTCTGTTATAATGTTAGTAAAGATACCAGTTGCTAAAATACCTGTATTCTATCCACTCGTAGTTTACATTGCAGAGGTGAACACCAATACTGGTAGTATAGAGGTCGGTATAACATCATCATCGTATATAGTATTCCTCGCTTTTATATTGATACTACCCTTAATACAGAAGCTATCCGGTATTAAGAGTATAGAGCGTTAACAAAATAAACCACACACATAATATTAGCACTGCAGAACGAAATACATTGTCTATACATTATGGCATGGTGACATAACATGGTGCGCCCGGCCCTAAGATCTAGATCGCTTAGAAGAGTAAAGACAAGAACACCTGGAGGAAAGACAGTAGTTCGTTATGAGAAAAGGAAGCCTAGTGCGGCAAGATGTGCTATATGTGGTAGGGTATTAAACGGTGTTCCGAGGCTTAGACCAGTAGACTTAAGAAGGCTTCCTAAAACTGCTAGGAGACCTGAAAGACCTTACGGAGGTTATTTGTGTCCTCAATGTCTCGCTAGACTACTAAAGGAGGCTACAAGAAGTATAAGTGGGATCTAATTGATTAGGGGGAAGAAAAACATAATAATAGCAATAAGTGGTCCTGCTGGGAGTGGCAAGACAACATATGCGAAAATCTTAGCAGAAAGACTTGGTTTACGGTATTTTTCTGCAGGGAATATTTTCCGTGAAATTGCAAAAAGTAAAGGATTGACATTAGAGGAGTTGAGTAGGATAGCGGAAAAAGATCCCTCAATAGACTTGGAAATAGATAGGAAAACGCTTGAGGAAGCAAGCAAGGGTGATATTATAGTTGAAGGTCATCTTGTTGCATGGGTTGTAAAGGATATAGCGGATGTGAAAATATATGTTAAGGCGCCCTTAACTGAGAGGGTAAAACGTATAGCTGCGCGTGAGAACAGATCAATAGAAGAAGTACTGCATGAGACTGTTAATAGGGAGAATAGTCAACGTAAAAGATTCTATGAGTACTATGGCATAGATATACGCGATCTAAGTATCTTTGATTTAATAATAGATACGTCGAGATTAAGTATAAACGACATAGTAGAATTAATTGAGAATTTTGTAAAGCGATTACTTTCCTTAAATAAGAAAAAGTAATCTGAGTAAAATTTATCTAGCATGAATTCTTAGAGCAAGCAAGGCTGATTAAATAAAAGTCCAGGTGAATCATTATGCCAGCAATCGAAATAGGGAGAATATGCGTAAAAATAGCTGGTAGAGAGGCTGGTAGAAAATGTGTAATAGTAGACATAATTGATGAAAACTTCGTACTAATAACTGGGCCAAAAGAATTAAGCGGAGTTAAAAGACGTAGAGCAAACATAAACCACATAGAACCCCTAGACAAAAAGATAGAAATAAATAAGGGGGCATCAGATAACGAAGTAATAGATGCACTCAAGAATGCGGGACTAATAGAATTTATGAAGGAGCCAGTAAAACCTGAGATAAAAACCATATAGAGAACCTTAACAGTTAGATTCTTTTAACACTTTAAGAATAATCTAGGAAAATCACTTTATATTCAAGTAATATTATATAGTATATATAAAGCAAGCATGGTGCAACTCAATGGAGTATAAAAGCGGTTTAGATTTCATCAAAAAACTGGATGAATACGGTGATGTGAAGGCTAACTGGATAGTAAAAGTAGAAGAAGAGACAAACCCTAATTATGGGAGCTTTCCCTGGAAACGTGAGATAAAAGAACATATTCAAAACGGAGTAATAAACCTAGACAAGCCGCCAGGACCTACAAGTCACGAGGTAGTAGCATGGATAAAACGGATGCTAGGGTTAAACAAGGCTGGGCATGGGGGTACCCTAGAACCCCACGTGTAAAATACGTGGGGTGGGGAGACCCCAAGGTAACTGGTGTTCTACCAGTAGCCC
>JALWGO010000027.1 GCA_027038805.1 Thermoprotei archaeon | reverse complement strand
TCTTATAGAAGAGGTTTCTATGAACAGTGAATACCCCTAGTAATCTTAGTGCCCCCCATAGAGTAATATTGTAATGAGAGTAGGATTTTATTTCACCAGCATATTTGAATACATTGTTCTCTATTACACCGTTTCCTCTAACTAGGACGAAGTCTAGTCCAGCATTAAATACATCATTTAACGGGTCTACTGGATTATAGTTATATATGTTGTCTGAGCCTTCTTTTACAAAATTGTTCTCCCTCATCAACAAGTTGTTACTCTCAACGAATAGCGAACCAGTAAACGTGTTATTACTGATATCAACTTTATCGCCAATAATAGTTATAGTTGGGTGGGGCCTACTAATAATACATATGAAGTAAAGGCCCGTGAAGAAGCATTTTGTAGAGAATCTATTATAACTCCCTATGCTATCCTTTAAATTACCGTTAAATATTATTGTTCTAGCCCTTAGTTCTACGTATCCACTAATATTAGAGTTCTCTACCTCTATGTTGGAAGCATTTGTAGAGTATACAATAGAGTTCTCCAACGATGGATTATAGTTTCTAAGCACACTTGATGATATTTTAACGCTGGCACCATCTTCAATGAATACTTCTCCAAAAGACCACCCATCACCATATGCGCTTATACTAGTATTTATTATAGTTGTCTTTCCCCCAAGTCTTAGTATTATAATATGCTCTATCGGTGTCGGATATAGTATTATTGATAAGTTACTTAATATTGTATCAACAAGTCTCCCCCTCGTATTGTATATTATTGTAGTCTTTCCTCTTCCAACTACTTTAATTGGTATCACTTTTCGTCTGCCGTAGAAGTCTTCTATTACGTTAGTGAAGCCATTGTAGACTCCTTTGCAAGCAATTATAGTACCATTATATTCTACTAGGCCGCTACTTATTGCTCTCTGTATAGCGTTTTCACCGATTATATCTGCATTGGGACAGTCTACTCCATCATCGTCTACTATTACTATGGGTTTACTATAGGCTCCTCTAACGTCTAAGGCTGCAAATACTTGAATGAGTATTAGGAATACTATTACAATTAATAACGTCCTAGTAATCAAAGCCCCCGGGAGAGAAGAGGAGGCTTTTATTGTTTTATCCTGGAAATACTTAAATAGCTAGCCCTTTGGGAGGGCCAAGTATCCTCGGATTATTGGATAGGAATTCCCTTAGTTCTTGGACTCCACAGTGTCTTCCATCTACTCGTGTTATATAACATGCAGCAACACTGTTAGCTAAGACTATTCCCTCATAGTCTTTGAGCCCTAAGAGTATTCCCGCTATCACTCCTGCATTCCATGTATCGCCTGCACCAGTTACTCTTACTGGGTCCACTTCGAACACACCAGCTATTTCACCGCTTGGGAAAACAGCAGTATACTTGGTTGTGTGCAAGAATATTTTCTCTACACTTAAATGCTCGGACAAGTATTTTGCCGCACCATAGGCTTCTTCTACAAGTCTCTTTCCATGGGACTCGTATCCTAGTTTTTCGGCATAGAATACTGCTTCGTTTTCATTTAAGCTTAGATAGTCTACATATCCTCTCATAAGCATATCTAATAGCTCGCTTACACGTTTATTATCAACTATTCTCGGATCACTCGTATCTAGAAATAATGGTGTCTTAACGTGTTCTCTTATCCCCCTAAGCAACCTGTTCGCACACTTGTTTTGAGCCCAGTTAAAGAAACCTACTAGTTCAACTCTCTCTAATAACTCGAAGTCTCTTTCCTCGAGGTGTTCTATGCTAAAGCATTCAAGGCTACCTGAATCACTAATCATAATGTTCACTTTTTCACCATTATAGCTTGTCTCTAATGCAACAGTCATACTCTCTCTACCCCAAGTCTTAACATAGCTCAAGTCAATGGGCATGCTGGTTAGAAAGTACTCAAGCAATGCTTTTCCAAGCCGTCCAGTAATGAGTATAGGGTATACTCTCACACCAAGAGCTCCCAAAGCGGAAGCAGTATTTGCTGCATTTCCGCCACGGATTATCTCCTCTCTAACACCTACAATATTACCCCCCTTACGTTCAGCAACTCTCCTAAGATCCTCTACTAGTTCGCTAAAACTCCTATTAGTTACAACTATACGGTCTATAAAGAAGTCAGGTAACACGCTAACACTATGGTTAACTAGTTCTCCTAATTTATCCAGTAGGTTCTCCAATACTTTCTCGGGAGGATAATCCATGTTATCACTCTAAAACTATTTATCCCTACGTAACCGATTACTTTCAAGGTAAATATAAATGGTTCTAGTAATCCTAGGCCTTGGAACAAGCATAGACTATATGAGCATCGAAGCATTAGACCACTTGTCTAGAGCAGACATAGTATTCCTTGAAACCTATACCTCGATAGCCCCGGGACTAAGCTATGGGAGAATAAAAAGGATGATCTTAGGAGAACTGAAATTCATTACACGGATGGAACTCGAAGAAGAATCCGGTAAAACAATACTAAGAGAAGCAAAAGAAAAATACGTTGTACTAGCAGTTGCTGGAGACCCCTTAATGGCTACAACACATGTAAACCTAATAGTAGAAGCAGCCAAGAAAGGAATAGAATACAGAATAGTGCCAGGATTATCTGGAATACAAGCATCTATCTCTCTTAGTGGATTACAAGTGTACAAGTTTGGTAGAATAGTAACCCTCACCTACCCCGAAGAACAATACAAACCCTACACAACAATACAGGTTATTAGAGAAAACATGGAGAAGGGTTTACACACATTAGTATTGCTTGACATAAGATTTGATGAAGGACGAGCAATGAGTATAGTAGAGGCTTCAGATATCTTGCTAAGACTAGAAGAAGAATATTGTGGGAAACACGGCTGTCAACCCCTTTTACACGAGACGATAGGTGTGGGTATAGCTAGAGCGGGTAGTAGGGAGGCTAGAGTTCAAGCAGATCTAATAAAATATCTAAAAGACTATGACTATCCGCCACCACCCCACAGTCTAATAGTCACTGGAACCCTACATCCAGTTGAACTAGAAACACTATTGTTTCACGGAAAACTGCCCATAAAACATGTTAGAGGGAATCCTAGATATGAGAGAATATTAAAGTATATTCAAGCCTAGCCTAAGTCTAAAAATAGCATTAAGAATAAAGGGTATCCCTTTAAAAATGGAGATCTTCTATTAGATTTAGTAGGGTATTTGAGTTCTAACGAATCTTAACTTCAACTTCTCCGCTAACTCTTTCTTCAACTTGTTCAAGTTCTCCAAAACCATCTGGCGAGTCTTCTTTGTCCAGAAGGTATACTTGTTGCCCTCCACTTCTACTCTACGTATAAGTAATGGTAATCTCTGTTCGAAGGCTTCAACGTCTTTTAAAGCCTCATAGTCTTTTACAACGTATTCCTCAGCTTTATCTTTGCTCAACACTACCGGGTCAAAGGCTATATCCACTACAATAACCGTGAAACCCTCTAGCTCACGCAAGTCTTCTACACGCCTAATAGAAGACCATACAACCTTTGTTGGTAGAATGAATAGTTTGCCCTCGCGGTTTACTCCAAGAGCATATTCAAGGATAGATAATCTACCAGTACCCCTGGGAACCATCACATGGCATCACCACATGGTTTTTCAGACAACCTAGTAGGGTATAGTGCTGGCATAGAATATAAGCCTAATAGTAAGATTCTATAGTCTCCACTAAAAGACTAGGAAACAGTTTCCCTTAGAAGCAAGAGGATACGTGGTCTTCGGAAATTAATGGTTAAACATATATAGAGGCATACTAGTGGGGTGTACATGGGTGGTATCATTATCCGAGAAGCCGAGTCTTAAGGGCAGATATAACCCATTAAAAGTAGAAGAATGGGTACTAGAATACTGGTCTAAAAACAACATATACCGTAAAGTAAAAGAAAAATCCTGGGAGAAAAACCGGAACGCTCCCCTATTCCGCTTCTTAGAAGGCCCCCCAACAGCAAATGGTTTCATGCACGTAGGCCATGCTAGGGGGCGTACGCTCAAGGATATACAGCTACGTTATCGTAGAATGAAGGGTTACCGTGTATGGGATCAAGCGGGATGGGATACTCAGGGATTACCAGTAGAACTAGAAGTAGAGAAGAAGCTGGGATTCAAGTCGAAGAAGGATATAGAAAACTATGGCGTAGAGAAATTCGTTAAACAATGCCAGGAACTAGTAGACTACTATATAGGACATTGGAGAAAAGCTAGCGAGAGACTAGGATTATGGCTAGACTACGACCACGCCTACCAGACAAGGCATCCAAGATATCTTGACACTACGTGGAGTTTCCTCAAAACAATGTGGGAGAAAGGACTCCTCTACGAAGACCTAAGAGTAGTACCCGTATGTCCCCGCTGTGAAACAGCGTTAAGTAGCCACGAGGTAGCACAGGGTTATAAGAAGATTAAAGACCCAAGCCTATACTTTAAGGTTCCACTGAGAGATGAAGAGAAAACCTACATGGTTGCCTGGACTACTACGCCCTGGACAATAATAGCTAATGAAGCCCTAACAGTCCATCCGGACGAGACTTATGTTAAGATAAGAGTTGGAGACGAGTACTGGATAATGGCTGAGAAACTCTATGAGAAAGTATTAGATGAGGTAGGAGTAAAGGAATACGAAGTAGTAGAGAAATTCAAGGGCAAGACGCTATTAGGCAAGAAATACGTTCACCCTCTCCTCGAAGAAGTTCCAGCTCACCGAGAACATAATGGAGAATACGAGCATGCTATAGTGGTAGCAGAATGGGTGAGCATGGAGGAGGGTACTGGCGTAGTCCACACAGCTCCAGCCCATGGTGCCGAGGACTTTGAGACTGGTAAGAAGTATGGTATAAGGATATTTAGACCTATAAAGAAGAACGGCTACTTTACCGAAGAAGCTGGGAAATACAAGGGGCTATGGTTTAAGGAAGCAAACCCCCATGTGATAGAGGATCTCCGCAGAAAAGGCTTACTCGTACACTTAGGTGAAATAGAACATGACTACCCGCACTGCTGGAGATGTGATACACCATTAATGTACTATGCGGATCGTCAATGGTTTATAAACATAGACCCCATTAAGAAGAAGATGCTTGAAGAAAACGATAGGGTTAGGTGGAGCCCAGAGTGGGCTAGTAAGAGGTTCCGCGACTGGATAGAAAATGCTAGAGACTGGTGTATAAGCCGTGAAAGATACTGGGGCACACCACTACCAGTATGGACTTGTAAGAAATGCGGATACCGTGTAGCTTTTGGGAGCCTAGAGGAAGTAAAGAAACACGCATTAAACCCCGAAGAAGTAGTAGACCATCACCGCCCATGGATAGATCGCGTAAAGATAAAGTGTCCTAGATGCGGGGGAATAATGGAGCGTGAGCCCTTCGTAGTAGACGTATGGCTTGATAGCGGTGTAGCCCATACAGCATCACTAAACCAGTATGGATGGAACAACTTGTTCACCCAGCTCTTCCCATACGACTGGATAACAGAAGCCGTAGACCAGAC
>JALWGO010000026.1 GCA_027038805.1 Thermoprotei archaeon | reverse complement strand
TGTATAGTCTGAGCTAAGCTATAGCGTGGTATAAATGTCTGATAAGGAGAAATCTAAGACTAAATTCGGTGTATACGTGCCAGACGAGCTATTAAGAGACCTCGAGCTTTGCATGAGAACTACTGGTATTAAGAGCAAGTCTAAGCTCATACAAGAAGCCCTACGTCTATTTATAGCAGAACATCGTTGGAAACTTGCAGGCAAAGCCGTTGGCATCATAGGTGTTGTGTACAACCATGATGTAGGTCATGTTGATGAGGAACTAACTGATTTACAGCACGAGTTCCTAGACGTAATAGTATCTACTGTTCACGTACACTTAGATAAGGAGAAGTGTATGTTAGCCATAATAGTTAGAGGCGATACAAGTAGGATAAAGAATTTGTTGAATGAGGTAATGAAGCTGAGAGGAGTTCTCATAGCCCGTCCATTACTCCTAGAGACACATTAGTTATGGAAACACCTTGTAGCAGTGTATCGGGTTCGAATTCTGTATTCATTACCATAAATCTTAATAGTATAGTTTAACATTGTTTATCTCCAGGAGTATGCAACAAGTCCCCTTCTAATCATGTATTTTGGTGAATAATATATGATGGCTAAGAACCCCTTAGACCTACAGTCTAAGAAGTTTAGTAAAGAAGAACTAGCTGAAGCACTAAGATACGCGATAATAGCCGAGTTAGATGCAATAAATCTTTACCTACAGTTTGCTCGCGCAATAGAGGATGAACGCTTCCGCAAGGTATTCGAAGATATAGCTAAAGAAGAGAAAACGCATGTAGGAGAGTTCCTCGCATTACTCAAGACAATAGACTCTGAGCAAGTAGAAGAACTCGTTAGCGGTAAGAAAGAAGTAGAAGAACTAACTGGTATCTCCAATATTCCAGACCCCCCTTCAGAAAACAATAACAATTCAGTTGAGCAAGCTCCAGAGGTATTTACTCCCGATGAATGGGATTACTTCAAGAGGAGAATAGAAGAGGTAGTGAACGCTAATAGGGTATTGAGAAAATATCTCCCAACATATAGTCCTGGCAGAGGAGTTGAAGCAGTAGTCGTTGAAGAAATAGAAGTCGGAGAAACTATATTCCCTAAAGGACGCAAGCTAGTCCCCTTAGAAGAACTCAGCGTAAAATTCGCTATAAGCCAGCACATGATAGACCATGCCAGAAGACGCGGCGAGAAACCAGACTTATCGCCAGCACTCTATGCAGCAGCAGAACTAGGCTTACGCGAAGACAAGTTCCTCTTAGATAAACTACTAGCAGTCAAAGAGGCTCTCACGGCAAAGATATCCGAGTGGTCTCAAGCTGGATCAGCTGTAGACGAGATATCCAAAGCTCTCACAATGTTCACTAGAGAAGGTATACCCGGACCCCACGTACTCTTCCTAAGCCCAGCTAGATACGCGAGACTCGTAGCAGTACACGAGAAAACTGGTGTAATGGAGCTAACGAGACTGAAGAATATTGTCGACGAAGTAGTAGTGCTTAAACAATTACCCGACGATACAGCACTACTCGTATCAGCAAGCAATTATATGATAGACATAGCAATTGGAGCCGATACAGTAGTAGACTACATAGGCCCAGAAAACGGTAGCCACGTATTCCGCTTATGGGAGACCCTTGCTCTCCGAGTAAAGTATCCCAAAGCAATAATGATCCTAAAACAAGGCTAGAGAGGTGAAGATCTTGACAAGCCTATTAGAAGTATCAAAGAAAATGGTTGAAGAAGAAAAGAAATATGCTGAAGAACTAGAAGAAGTAGCCAATAAGATAAAGCACCCAGTATTGGAA
>JALWGO010000025.1 GCA_027038805.1 Thermoprotei archaeon | reverse complement strand
CTCATCTACGTCTACTCCATAAATCTTCTTCACTCGGGCTCTAGTTAGTACGGCTAGGACTCCTAACCCTATATAGCCTAATCCGTAAACAGATACTCCTAATTCTCCATCCAATAGTTTACCAGCTATTATACTCGGATCCCATTTACTCTTACCGGTCACTTCCTTGATCCCAGTGGTAGTGTATAGTAGGAAACTATACTAGTTTTCCTGCAGAAAGAATTAAGATGCCAGCCACCTATGTTTAGGCTAGTAGTAGAGAGTGGTTAGGCTTATGGCTAGTAAGGATACTATAGCTAATCTAGGACTCATAGGATACATTCTATTGCTCGTAGGCTCTCTTCTAGGATTATTCGTTTTCGGCATAATAGTCGGGTTCATTGGCTGGATTATAGTTGGGGTAACATGGTTTCTGCTAGGTGGGTGGGTTCGGGCATCCTCGTTGAAGATAATAGGCTTGATCTTAATCCTAGCGCCCATAGTAGCTGTTGCTGTTGGTATAATCGGGGTTTTTATAGCAATATCGTCAGCTACTGTAACCGTAAATGCTTCTAATAATAGTATTATGGATGCTCAAACATTTGTAAACTCGTTGATCGTGGCAATAGTGGTCGCACTTGAAATATACTTGGTTGGCGAGTTCTTCCACATAGTAGCTCATTATAAGGCCTATAAGCTACTAAATATATCAACATTTAAGTACGCGATGTTTACGTGGAGTGCAGCCTTTATTGCAAGGGTAATAGCGTTGGTCCTAATAATACATGCTATTGCAAAGATACTGCCAGCTATAATAGCTAGCAGTATAAGTGGAACCGGGATAACATTTGCAAACAACACCTCACTAACCAATATATCTAGCGGAGTATTACCGAGCGAGATAGCTACAGAACTATTAGGCACACTTGGATCAGCTCTACTCGCTGGTATAATAGGTTTTATACTCGGAATCATAGCGTCAATCATAAGTATGCTAGCATTCAACTCGGTGAAGAATATAGTATTAGAAGAAGAACAGTATCCCCCACCACCAATACAGCCGAGCTTCCACTAGGAGTTTATGTGCAGGTGTTCAACTTAAAAACACTTTTATAACATGCTTACCATATAGTATGTAGTGTAGAATACGTTGTCTAGAGTTGATTATACCTTGGAGAAAGATAGAAACAATACAAGTCATTTAGGGAACAGTATGAGTCAGGATACCATATATCACGCATTAAACGCTAAGCTGGACCGAATTATAACGCTGTTAGAGAGAATAATAGACATGCTTGAGAGAAAACCGCACACTACGTCAGAAGTATCAGAAGCATATGGTCAGCTAACCGAGTACCTAGATGCAATTACCCTATTATCGCTTCCAGACCACCTGCGTAGAACAGCTATAGCATTAGCTAAACTAGGAGGAGAGGCAACCGCAGAAGAGGTTTCAAGAGAAACTGGTAGAGCTAGAGCAGTTGAAAGCGCCTACCTAAACCAGCTGGTAGCTATGGGGTATATAGCGAAGAAGAGAAAGGGGAGGAAAGTATACTTCTACTTCCCCCGCGAATAGCGGGATAGATATAATATCCTATAACACCATAATAGAATAGTAAAAATGGGGTGTACACCTGCTTGAACGCAACTATATACACAATTCACTCACATAGAGGGGGCTCAGGTAAAAGTGTTCTCTCACTAAACCTCTCACTCGTACTCGCGAAAAATGGTTATAATGTACTACTAGTAGACCTTGACATGAGGGCTCCAAGTCTCTACTACATGCTACGAGAACCACCAGTAAGATACTGGATAAACGATTACCT
>JALWGO010000024.1 GCA_027038805.1 Thermoprotei archaeon | reverse complement strand
CTGATAGACTAGGCAAGGACTTCGGCCTAGGAAACACTGACATAACAAGCGTAGAGTACACAAACGGTATAATAATGGTAGGCAACATGGGTGAGAACGTCCTAGCAGTAGTGGCTGAGCGCGGCGCAATGCTAGGAATGATCAGAAACGAGATAAAGAAGCAGAGAGAAAGACTAAAGGCAGCCATATAACGCTTTGATTATAATTTAATCCGAGCTTCTTTTTATAAATTATTAATTAATAAATACATCTAAAAATAGTAGCCATTTTCTATAGTGGAATAGAGAAGTATAGTCCAAATACTTAACCTTTTAAGTTAGTGATAGTAGATATAAGGTATCGGAAGGTAAGGTATACTATGTGTAGGAGTGGGAGCATTGAAGCCAGTAGCTAAGGGTATAACTAGAAAGTTTATACGCGTAACCGATGATAAGGAATCTGTGATAAGTGAATTAAAGAATAGTATTAATAGAGAGTTTACTGGAAGAATTCAAGGCATACTTAAGACTAGTAAAGGTGAACTAGACGTAGCAATAGAGGTTTTAAGAGGTAGAATAGTGGCAGCTGGCGTAGAAGGCTATACACATATGGATGGGGGTCTAGCTTTAAACACTATAGTTAACGCTATTATCGAAGGAACAGGATTCCTAGAAATAATAGAATTAAATGAGGAAGGAGTAAACCTAGACCTAGAGTTCAACCCAAACGCCAAGCTATCAATGCCTACAAGCCTTGAACTATATATTAACAGAATAGAGCTCAAACTACGCCAGCTACAGAGAAAAAAGACCCAAACAACATGGACACCACCACCTACACCTAGAAGAAGACTTATAGAGAAAACAGAGAAAAAAGAAACCGAGAAACCCAGATCACCTAGTGAAACAAAGCAGCCTGTAAGAAAAGAGGAAGCTCCTCTGAGGAGAGTAAAAGAAGAGAAGGCCCCGGAAAAACCCGAGGTGAAGACTAAAGAAAAAACAGCAACAGTAGAGAGACAAAAAACCGAGGGAGAAGAAAAGAAAAAGATACTTGAAGAAATAGGATTAGATGAAGAAGTATTAGAGGGTCTTGTAGTAAACGTCAAGGAAAAACCTCCAGTAATCGTAGCATTACCCTCAAATGAGGGAGCATCAACAGTACAAGTGGCCCAAGTAACTACTGAAACTAGTAGACCAGTTGCCGAGCAACCAGTTGAAGGAAAGCCTCTTGTCGAAGAGTTATCCACAGTTCCAGAGACTAGAATTGAACAGAAATCTAGGTTGAAGGAAGCTATTCTAACTCCAGAAGAACTATTATCCAAGTTACCGTTAAGCGATAAAATAGAAGAATACAGTAAGTCACTGTTATCGGAGACTGATAAACTGTTATTATCGTTAATTGAAACATCCAATGTGCTGAGCCATGGCCGAGATAAAGTTGATGTAGTATTTAAGAAGATTCTTGACCTATCAAAGAATATTGATAAGCCTATAAAGCTTAGTACAGCTACTGCTGGCAAATTATACTATATAATAGTACATAATGGTTCAATAGTATCAGCATTCAAGATTGATGAAAACTCAGAGAACATCGAATTATATGGTCGAGCCGCACTAGTAGACTTGTTGAAGAAAATACTATCAGAGAACATAGACTATGTTGTATCACTTGTTAAAAACAAGTACATGTTATCGGGGCTAGGGTTGATAAAAAGAGAGGAACTAGAACAAGAGGTAGAGGAACGAGCCGAAGGCCTCTTCGGTAGACTTAGAAAAATCTTTGGTGGCAAATAGGAGGGAGAATAAATTCCTAGGATATCATTATAGTAATCTAATACATTAAATATTGTTCTCTATTAAGAGTTTAGCTATACCAGTCGCATATTTCCATTCTTCTTCGCCTACTCTATGCCATGGTGCATCTACTTTATCTCTACTAATAGTTTGTATCGTATTGGTCTCTGATGCAAGAATGTATGGGAGTACGTGTAGAGCTAATACCTTATTCATCTTTTCCTCAGCATTATTTGTGTATAAGTGTCCACCTATCCGTATTATACGCTTATTAGATATCACTATATAGTATTTTATCCTTGATTCCCCTAATTCTAGTAATCCAGTATAATAGCCTTTTAAGTCATCTAAAGCATAGAGTAGTTTCTCCTTTGTTTCGCGGTACAAGTCGTTGAATACTAGTTGTCTTAGCTCAACTGTATACCCTGTTTTCTGGCGCACGAGGAATTCTACTGCTTTACGGTTTGTTATTGTTATACCCATGTTATCACAGTAAATTCCAGCAATTCTATCATCTATTAAAAGAGCAATACAGTTAACGGTTTCATCGCTTGCACTTATCTTTGCAATGATTACTTGTTTACGCTTACCATACTTGCTCAGTAATTCTAGTAAATCAACTGGTGTTGCAGCGGTTAGTATTCCTAGTGGCTTGGTCTTTCTTAAAAAATGCTCATAGTAATTGCTTAAGAGCTCGGTATATTTATCAATTAAGTCACGGTCTCGTATGAACTTTACTTTAACCTTCTTAGAACGCTTACGCATCTTTCTAACTATGCCAAACCCCTTCTTAACCTCACGTGTAATAATCTTTGCAGGTACTGGTGATGGTGCTTGTCCCCCTAGTGCCTGATAACCTGGTATTAATGTTACAAGGTCTCCAAAATATACGGGAAGTTCTAAGGCTATTAGCGGGTTCCCCGAAATCTTTGTCTCTACCTCATATCTCATCATTTCTATAAAGTCTACCCTACCCGTTACACTAGGATTGGAGAGTTCTTCAAGAAGACTACGCAAGGCACTCCCGCCATAAAGTGATACTTCTCCTCGTTTACCCTCCGCGTATACTATTGCTCCACGTATTAATCCTAAGTTATACTTTGAGCTAGAATAGCCAGATAGGATTATTTTTAATAACCCAGTAAATATAGGAGTTGCCCTTGAACTATATCCAACGAGTCTTGCGATAAGCTCGTTTCTTGAAAGATACATTTGATCCAAAGACATATCGTTCTTCTACCCTTCAACTATGTATATTTTTGAGAGAGGTATAACGTTCCTCCATATAAAAGCTTCTTTGTGTTAGAAGTACAAAAACCTTTTCTTAAATACTTGTATTTTTCATGTACAGAGACTTTTTATTTTCTATTTATCTTACTAGTACTATCTACTTAATTACTATACGTTATGTTGCTATATACTAGAAAGCATATTAGAAGTTTTTGTTCTTTAAGACTTTTTTAGCGATAATTTTTTATGGGGCTATTCTACCTTTTGGATAGGGTATCCATATGGAGGGTAAATATATTGTAGGAATAATTATAGCATTGATAATAGGGATAGCGATAGGTTATGCAGCCTTAATAGGAACAGTAAAGCCCATAACAACGACGATAACAGTCCCCAAGACTGTTACAGCTACGTCGACACAAACACTGGTGAAGACTACAACTATTCCAACAACTACTGTTACAACTACAACGCTCGTATCTACAATAGTTACTACGACAACCTATGAGAAAACAATTACCAGTCCCACAACTAGTATTACAACCATTACCAAGCCAGTAACATTAACCGTAACTTATACGTTAAATAAAACCATTACCAAGACTCTCGTCTACAAGGTAGTCTACGATGCTCTTGGACGACTAATAACGCTTAACAAGACACCTGAAAGAATAGTATGTCTTGCACCAAGTATTACTGAAATAGTTTTTGCTCTGGGACTAGGTGATAAGGTAGTTGGAGTCGACGACTATAGCAATTATCCGCCAGAAGTGAACGAGCTTGTTAAGGAGGGTAAGATCCAACGAGTTGGCGGTTACTGGACACCAGATTTCGAGAAGATAGCTGAGCTTAAACCCGATCTTGTATTAGCTAGCATTAGCCCTCATGCAAAGATGCTTGATAAGTTCAAGGAGCTTGGCTTAAAGGTGGTTTTCTTAAAGTCTAGTACTGCGCGAAACGCCTATGATATATATCAGGATATAATGTTGGTGGCATCAATATTTAATGTAGAGGATAGGGCTAGGAAGCTAATAGATAGTATTCAGTCAACAATAGATAATGTAACCCAGGCTCTGGTGAAAGCAAATGTTACTCCAGTAAGGACTCTGATAATACTAGGCCCACCGTCATGGGGTCTATGGACTACTGGTGGTGATACGTTCATAGACTATGTTATAACGACGAGCGGTGGTGTGAATATTGCGTCAAAGTATAGTGGGTGGGTTAAACTAGATTATGAGGAAATACTGGCTCAGGATCCAGAAGTAATCGTTGTTAGTATTATGGGTACTAGAGAAGATGCTGAGAAGATATTCAATGATATAGCTAATAGCCCGTTAAACCAGACGACAGCATTTAAGAATGGTAGAGTCTACGTGTTTATAGGTGAAGCAGACGACGTATTAATGAGGCCGGGGCCACGTATAAGCATTGCCGTAAAGATACTATCACAAGTACTTCATCCAGAAGTATTTGGCGAGATAAATAGGAGCGATGTAATAAAAATGCCCTCACAGAAAACCATGGGATACGGGCTAAATATTATGACTATTGGAGCCGAAGATGGTGTAAGGATTGAGTATTAAGAGGCTCTATAAGCTTAAAGTAAAACGATTTTTTCTCTTCTTTATGTTATCTTTGATCCTATTGTTTCTTGTTATAGTCTTATCTCTATCTATTGGTTCCTCAGAGTACGGGTTCCTTGATGTACTAAGATTATTTCATCACGACTTCTTAAGTGTTCTTGGCATTAACTCTCCTAAGCCGGAAGGTTATGATAGAATAGCATTAATAGTATATTCTATTAGGTTTCCTAGAACTCTCGTAGCATTATTGGCGGGTGCGGGACTAGGTATTGCCGGTGTCCTCATTCAAGCTATAACACGTAATCCCTTAGCCGAACCCTTTCTCCTCGGCTTATCATCTACTTCTCTTACAGTTGTAGGGGCATCAATATTAATGGTTCCAGGGCTACTCTATGTCCGAGCCTATATTGTTCTCGTAGCTTTTCTTGGTGCTCTCCTCGGATTCTTCTTAACGATGAGTTTGAGTGAGTTAGCGGGTGGTAGTGCTTTAACGCTTATACTTGCTGGTATAGCTGTTTCATCTGCTTTTAGTGGGCTAGCACACATAATAGCTTTCCTAGTTCAAGTGAAGTTCAATACTCCCTTCCTAATATTATTGCTTGGCAGCTTCTCAAACGTGTTGAAAAACGATATATCACCTATGACTATTTCATTGCTGATAGGGTTTACTGCTTCAATGATTATGTCAAAGGCGTTGAACGCTATTCTTTACGGCGATGAATATGCTAGTCAGCTAGGATATAATCCAAGACGTGTTAGGAGGCTTTCAGCACTATTCTCAGCACTACTTACAGGTGTTACTGTAGCTATAGCTGGTATAATCGGGTTTGTAGGCCTTGTAGTCCCCCATATAGCCCGGTTTCTTGTTGGAAGCGATCACAGGGTTGTCATCCCATTATCTGCTGTTATAGGTGGCCTCGTATTATTATTGTCCGATATTATTGCAAGGATACTATCATTTTCTACTGGTATTAGTGGTATACC
>JALWGO010000023.1 GCA_027038805.1 Thermoprotei archaeon | reverse complement strand
GTCTCCTAGCTTTATTTCCTTAGCTTTTACATTAAAGTAGCGGAGCCTTAACTCCACTCCACCAGTATTCTCTAATGACAGTTTTCCTTCAATGACATCACTATACTTTCCATCAACCTCGCCGTGGCACGATATGGTTTTCGACAAGTCTATTAAACGGTGGCGAGAAGACTCTGGTACAATATATACTATCTTCTCCTCCCCATCTACAAGAGCTCGAGTAGGAAAGGCCAAGAGGAAGCCATCGGTAAAGCTTATCGCGCTAACCCAGTATTCGCTTTCACTTCCAGCTATTTCGATATCCCATCCATAGTACTTATAACACTCCCACCTATCCCTATCACTATTTAATAATAGACACGAAGACTTGATAACACCCTTCAAACCACTAGCAGGTATCCACGGATAACCAAAAGAATCCCTAGCAATAGGCAGATCAACTACACCAGGACTCCTACCAACACCCACGTGAACTGGTGTTAAAGCCGCAAGAAACCATAAATCACCATGCACAAAAACCACGAGTAATCCTCCCATACTCGTTACTTTATGTGATTGTATTGCTATAATTGAAAATCAGTTAAAAATTCTGCAATAATCTCTCTATGAAGTTCGTAATATTTATTCTGAAATTTATATCTGTTCTTCCTTCAGTATATAGTCCGTATCTATTAATTATTTCATAGAATGCTGTTACCGCGTGCTTTTTAGTAGGACATACTGGTAGAAACATTTGATTATCTCTCGTTGAGGCATTACTGAAAGCTCTAGATAATAGTACTAGAAACCATTCTAGATTGTCAAATAGATTATAGTTAGCTACAATCTTAAGGTATATGTATGCTAGTAATGCAATGTATCCATTGTTTGGATCCATTTCATATAGTTTATTTAGCGCATTCTTGTATTTTTCATTTATATCATTACTTGTTACCAATAAGATATCTTTAATTTTATTTAATAGATTTTTCATTTTACGGATTTCTTCTCTTCTATCGTCCCTTGCACTTCTTTCTTTTTCTTCCAATTCTCTTATAGTTCTATTGAAATAATCTTTCGGACTCCTAAGGTTTCGAACCCATTGATTTAATTGACTAGGATCTATTAGATAAAATTCATTATCTTCTCTATGACATATATTATCTATGTTACTACTACATAATAACCTTCCTAAAAGCTTGTTTAATTCGCCCAGTAGGTTTCTCAATTGGTCACTATTGTTAGTGGCATATATATTGGCGAAAAGTTTAAAGAGATGATTCATATCATCTCTTCTGCTAAGTAAGCTATTATCTATATTGTTTTTTCTCAGCAACTCAATTAAAGCATCCCTAATCTTACTTGTCCCTATTTCCGGATTATTATTGTAAGAATTTTTACCTGGTGTGAGTATGTCTATTATATCGGAATCGTTCGTCAAGACGGGATACCTTTTTCTCTTGCTTTTGTAGAATTGTTGTTTTGTTTTTATTGTATATTATTTATTTGTTGTGGCTTTAGTGTGTTGTTGCTGTTTTCTTTTTTGTTAATTTTATTTTTTGAGAACTGTTTTTGTGTTGCACTGTTGGTTATTCGATGTTTTTGTTTTTATAGTTGGTGTTCTTATATATTGAGAATAGGTTGTTTTCCATGAATGTCTTTAATATGTTTTTGCAGCTTTGGTAGTTGGTGTTTGGAGGAGTGTGTGTTGTTAAGGATGTTTCTTATCTTGGTATTAATGGCTACAGGTATGCTGTGGAGTGTAGGGTTGGAGGTAGGGTGTTAGATAGCCGTGATGCTGTTAACGTTGTTGAAGACCTACTGGTTAAACAATTAGGAGTCCCACTGGATTGTTCTCTAAGGGGTAGGGAGGTTATTGGAGCCCGCTTCATATTATATAAGATCGGCTTAGGAGATAAAGGTGAGTGTAGGGTTATAGTTGACGCTGAGAAGGGGGGCGGAATACAACGTATAATATGTTTATTTAAGGGGGAGGCGGTTTCCCGTATGATTAGTTCTAGTAGAAGTGTAGTAGAGGAGAAGGGGGATTATTCTAGTTTGCCTAGGGGCCCAGTTGGTGTTGTTGATGGTTTGCCTAGGGGTCAGCGTGTTATACCCAAGCCCGTCGTTTATGCTGTGAAGGGTTTGCCTAGGGTTGATTTGAGGGAGTGGAGGCTTTGGGTTGAGGGTTTGGTTGAGCGTAGGCTTTCTTTGAGTTATAGTGACTTATTGTCTATGGGGCTTGTGAGGGTTGATTCTATGTTTCACTGTGTTACAGGTTGGAGTATTGGGAAGCGTGGTTGGGAGGGTGTTCCGTTGGAGAGGATTGCTGGGCTTGCTGGTGTGAAGAGTAGTGCTAGGTGGGTGTTTGTTGAGGGTCTTGACGGTTATACTACTATTATACCGTTAGAAGATTTTCTCTATCCTCAAAGCCTACTAGTATTGAGGGTTAACGGTGAACCCCTAGACCTCGAGCACGGGTTTCCGGCTAGGATCTTTATACCGCATCTCTATGGGTGGAAGCATGCTAAGTGGGTTAAGAGGATAGTGTTTAGAGAAGACTATGTTGACGGGTACTGGGAGGCTCTAGGATACCATGAGAGGGGGAATGCTTGGCTGGAGGAGCGGTTTAAGGGCGTATAATATTACTTTGATGCTCTCGTCTAATCTTCTTATCTTGGTTGACGGTATACTAGGTAGTATTTGCCCATGTACTGTCTCCTGGATACCTGGCCTGTTTCTAGGACTCTTCTTATTATCTCGTCTGGGTTGTAGCCGTAGTTCATGAGTGTTTGTTTTACTTCGTTTAGGCTCATGGGGTGGGTTCGGGTTATGTCTATTATTGCCTCAACTGGATTAGAGTAGGCTTCTATGTGGAATTCTGGTTGGGGTAGGGTTATTGGTGTTTTCTTGGCTCCTAGTATTTGAGCTGCTTTGAGTATCCTGTCGCTTGTTGGTGGTTTTACCCATTCTTCTGCTGGGGGCCTTATTGGCGTGTTTATGAATATGTTGTCTGGTTTTATCAATTGTATTTTTTCTGCTAGTTCTCTTAGATGGGGGATGGTGTCGTTTAGCTGGTTTATTAGCATTACTTCTAGCCATAGGAAGCCACGGTATTTTCTCCGGAACTCTATTAGCCCGTTTAACATTTCATTGTATTTTATTGAGGGGTGGGGTCTATTTATTATCCGGAATAATCGTTCGTTTCCCGCATCTAGTTTGGGTGAGACTAGGTCTGCTTCTAGTAGGCTTTCTGCTACCTCGTCTACGTGGAGTAGGCTTCCATTTGTTAGCACAGCTACCTTGATCCCTGTCTCGGTTTTTGTTTTCTCTATTAGCCATCCTAGTTTTGAGTGGAGTGTTGGTTCTCCATCTCCTAGGAAGGTTATATAGTCTATTTTTTCTCCGAGCCTATCGGCGACCTCTATTATTTCTCTTAGTATCTCATGGGATGGAAGCCATTCTTTCCTCTCGGTTGTTAGGATATTTGTTCTACCGAGCTGGCAGTAGATGCAATTATAGCTACATGCTTTTAATGGTACTACTCTTACACCGAGACTCCTCCCTAATCTACGACTTGGTACTGGACCGAATACGTAGTGGTATTTCTTTTCCATTGAGTTATTCCGCCTCTACACTGATTACTAGAGGGGTCTAAGAGTTTATACGGGTACCCATGCCATATGGGTAAGCCTTATATACTGTATTCTGACCAGAATATTCTGGTGAGAATATAAGGATAATTATAGATAGATGGGAGTGTCGTAGACTTAGAGAAAACAATACATGGCTACTAGTATATGGGAGGAGGAAGACTGGTAAAACATTCCTATTGAGGAGATGCCTTGACTGGAACTTATACGTAACGATTACTAGGACTGGTACATGCATAGTCGACGATAAGGAAGAGGTGAGAGAAGAACCGTTACCCAAGTGTATGAAGAAGGCAACAAGATACATTGATGAGAATAAAACAGTAGTTATTGACGAGTTCCAACGCTTACCCGAGAACTATTGGGATATGATAGCGTTGAAGAGAATAGACCTACATGGAGTGCTAGTGCTTTGTGGTTCGAGTCTAGGTATAGCTAGAAAAGTCTTCAACTCTAATAGTCCTCTCCTAGGACTTGTTGCACCATTCAAAATAGATATTATTTCACCAGAAGACACTATAGCATCATTGTCGAGAATACTAGAGCCTCGTGAAGCAGTACTATGGAGTGTAGTGGCAAGAGATCCCTGGATACTATTATTTCTCGAACTCCGCGGAAACCCTTGGGATGAGATAGTAAGACATGCTGATAGACTAGCGGTAACTCCTTCTAGTCTTATAGGAGAGGTTTTTGAGGAAGAAGAAAAACAGTTGACCCGCCTCTACGATACAGTTCTAAGACTATTAGCTCACCACTACTGGTCTTCAAAACACCTTGCACAGAAGCTATACGAGCTCAAATTATTATCGGAGCCTCATCCAGGTATAGTTACTGGGATACTAAGCCAGCTAGAATCCATGGGGTTAGTAGATAAGATACCCTTATGGAAGACTAGGAGGAATAGATACTACTATAAGCACCGCTCACCCATACTCTCACTCATCCTAAGAATAGAGGATCTCGTTGAACACGAGTTGAAGCCGAGGCCAGAAGACATATTATATGATTATTCAATAGAACTACAGTTCCTACTAGGAGAACTATTGGCCAGATACAAGGAGCTTAACCATGCATACACTATTCTCCCAGACAATAGGGGTGATATAGACATAGTCTTATTAGACCATAAGAAGAAGCCGAGAATAGCTTATGAGGTAAAAATAGGTGAGTACACTAGAAGAGACATAGCATTAGCTAGGGAGAGAATAGAAGAATACAGTATACCTAGAATAGGCCTCATAAGCTTAACTAGGAAACCAAAAACGACAAGCGTTGACGAAGCACTGGGTCCCGAAGATATTATTGAAGTAGCGTTAAAACTAGCAGAAAAGAAACGAGAAGAGGAAACAATAGCAGGATAAACGTGAACTCTCTTCTAGTCTTCCCACAGTAGGGTATCGTTGTTCTTGTTTATGGAAATACTTATACTCTAGCCTAGGATTAGTTAGAGTTGAGGAATGATAACATGAGCTTCCACGTAGTAGGGAAAAAAGTTAGGTTATCAAGAATACTACCGGATGGAAAAGCACTAGTCTTCGCCTTCGACCACGGACTAGAGCATGGACCCCAAGACTTCCCGCCATGGCACATAGATCCGAAGACCATTCTATCCAAGGTAGTTGAAGCAGGAGTAGACGCAATAATGCTCCTACCCGGTATGGCTAAGCAAACCTACGAGGTATGGGCCGGGAAAACAGCACTCATAGTAAAGGTCACTGGGAAAAGCGTGCTTAGACCAAAAGAGCAACAACTAGTTCAAAGCCCAGTAGGTGTGGTTGAAGAAGCAATAGCATTGGGAGCAGATGGTGTAGCGGCAACAGTATACTGGGGCTCACCCCAGGAAGACGCAATGCTACAGATATGGACGGAAGTAGCCTTTACAGCTGAGACCTACGGGTTACCCGTACTCCAACTAGCTTATCCACGTGGTCCAACAATACCTAACCGCTACGATGTAGAAATAG
>JALWGO010000022.1 GCA_027038805.1 Thermoprotei archaeon | reverse complement strand
TGACCTTATTGATTACTGTTAAAACATCGTGTAGATACATGGGTCTTCCACCTATTCCGAGAATAAAGCTTGAGAGAAGAATGTCTACTCCCTTCATGTATAGTGCCTCCATGATATCGGCAAATACCGGGCCACCGTAGGGTGCTCCGAAGGATATTGCTCTATCCATTACTCCAACGGCTTTTATATTCTCTAAGTACTTTGCTATTTCTTCAACAGGTGATGGTCTAAATAATCTTAGGCGTAGTAAGCCTACTTTTACTCCATTCTTTCTCGCTTCATCTACAGCTGCCTTGGCCGTACTTGCAAGGGCGCCATAGGCTACTATTGCTATTTCAGCGTCTTCAAGTCTATACGGTTCAACTAGACCATATTTTCTTCCGAATACTTTATTATATTCCTCGTCTACTTGCTTAGCTATTTCTAACGCCTTCTTTAGTGCTATTACTTGCTGGTACTTGAATTCATAATACCATTCTGGTGGGCCAAGCGGACCTAAAGTCATGGGATTATCCGGGTCGAGTGTATACCATGTTACTTGTTTTGGAATGAATCTTCTTACTTCTTCTTCCTCTGGTAGGTCTACTGCTTCAAAAGTATGACTTAATACGAATCCATCAAAGGCTACCATTACCGGTAATAGGACTTCTTTGTTTTCAGCCAACTTATATGCTTGGATTATTGTATCGAACGCTTCTTGCGCTGACGACACTATATATATTATCCAACTAGTATCACGTGCATTCATAATGTCAGAGTAGTCAGACCATATGTTTATTGGCGGACTTAGGGCTCTTGATGCAACAGCCATTACTATGGGTAATCTCATACCGGAGGCTATGTGAAGTATTTCATGCATTAGTTCAAGGCCCTGACTAGCCGTGGCAGTAAACACTCTTGCACCAGTTGCCGAAGCACCTATCGTAGCACTCATAGCCGAGTGCTCGCTTTCAACGTGTATCATTTCTGCATTTAGTTCTCCATTCGCTATAAACTCTGACAGTTTCTCAACAATGTGTGTTTGAGGAGTAATAGGATAAGCGGCAATAACGTCGACATCAGCCATTTTTACAGCATATGCTACGGCATAATTTGATGAAAGAGAAGTCCTTTTAGCCATACCTTACTTCACCTCCGGCTCCATTTTTATAGCTTTTACAGGGCATTCATTCGCACATATACCACAGCCCTTACAATAATCATAGTTAACAACATATGTCTTATCATATTTCCTACCAGCTTTGGTAGTATACTCTTGTTTTAACTCTATTATTGCCGCATCTGGACAATACATCCAGCATATGGCACAACGTATACACCTCTCCTGATCTATTACTGGTCTCAGTGTTCTCCAGCTACCAGTCTTGTATTCCTCGCTATTACCAGGCCATGGTATTACTGCCCCTATAGGTAGTTTCCTCCAGCCAGTACTTGGAGGTGGAACATAGCGAGAAGACTTTGCCATTACCCGCTCACCTCGGCTTCCTCATAAGCTTTCTTGATTACTTCAATGTTAAGTTTTGCTATACGCTCACTAAACCTTCTGGAAACAGCATCTATAATACTATCTAAGCTAACTATGCGTGTAGCCTTAACTAGTACTCCCAGCATTGCTGTATTTACTATCGGTACCTTTAGTATCTGTAAGGCTATTGTATCAGCGTCAACTTTAGCTATTCTTACATCGCTTCTTCCCAACGTCTTCTTTATTTCATCTACTGGCTTTTTCGAATTTATTATAATCCAGCCATTCTTCTTTAAGCCTTCTAGAACTGGTTCTGAAACTAGTAGAGAAGGGTCAAGGATTACTACTATATCGGG
>JALWGO010000021.1 GCA_027038805.1 Thermoprotei archaeon | reverse complement strand
TACCAGTTCAAACCATAGTATTCACGCGTAAGCTCTATATGGAGGAGGTAAAAGAGAGAGTACTCGATTATATTAAGTCCACTCAAGGATTCCTAGACATAGTTGATTGCGCACGTAAGATAGGTGTTGAACCCTCACAAGTACGTAAAGCATTAGAAGAACTCATACGTGAAGGAAGAATCAAGCTTGTTAGATAAAGGTTTTCTTATACTTTCGTTAATCGTTACGAGGCATATCGTTTTTAGCCCCTCGTCAATGTCTTAGAATTCTATATGGTTACGCTAACATATACTTACACTCACACATACGTGTTCAAGGTGTGACTGGGTTGAGTATAGCGGTATACTTAGAGGAAGAAGCCCGAAAATATGCCACAAAAGCTGTAAAGGCTGATCAAGAAGGAGACTATGAGCTCGCAGCTAAATTCTATGACAAAGCTGCCGAATTTTTAGAGAAGCTCATAAGGCTTTACCCGGATGTGCCTTTTAAGTTAACCTATATTAAGATGATTAAGGGGTATCGTGAGCGAAGCGATTACTTGAAGAAACTAGCTGAAAAGAAGGTTAAGGCAATTGCTGTTGGTGGTGAAGAAGAGGATGAAGAAGACTTTGAGAACATTATATTAGCTAAAAAGCCTCCCGTAACCTTTAACGATATAGTTGACTTGGAGGAGGCCAAGCAAGCAATAAAGGAGGCTATAGTATACCCGGTTAGGAGGCCTGATCTCTTTCCCTTGGGCTGGCCTAGAGGCATACTGTTATTTGGGCCTCCGGGATGCGGTAAAACTATGATTGCCGCGGCAGTTGCAAATGAGGTTGACGGTGTATTCTTCCATATAGATGCAGCTACGATAATGTCTAAGTGGCTAGGTGAAGCAGAGAGAAATGTTGCAAAGATTTTCAGGAAAGCCCGCGAAATAGCTAGTGATGGTAAGCCGGCAATAATATTCATTGATGAAGTAGATGCTCTTCTAGGAGTATTCCAGACCGAGGTGGGTGGTGAAGTACGTGTTAGGAACCAGTTCCTTAAGGAAATGGATGGATTACTAGATAAGGCCTTCAACTACCATGTATACGTTATAGGGGCAACGAATAAGCCCTGGAGACTAGATGAGGCCTTTATCCGTAGATTCCAGAAGAGAATCTATATACCTCCACCAAATCTCGAAGCAAGGCTCGGGTTATTCAAAATGTATACCTCTAAGATAAAACTAGCAGAAGACGTAGACCTCTATGAGCTAGCAGAGAGAACAGAGGGATATAGTGCAAGCGATATTAGAGACATAGTGCAAGCAGCCTATATGAGAACAGTAAGAGAATTCTTCGAGCAAGGAGGAGAAGGAGAACCTAGACCCGTGGGTATGGAGGACTTCATGGAGGTATTAAAGATAAGGAGACCCAGTATTGATTCATCAATGCTTGACGCATATATGAGATGGTATGAAAAGTTTAAGGCATTATAAGGGCATCGGGGTCCGATACCCCAGGGTTATAGTACATCATTCCTCAGTTGGCATGACTTTCTTCATACCCCGAATATACTCTGTAAACACTATTTGTATTAAAGAGTCTTTATCTTACCCTCTCTCCTAAGCCTCAGAACCCTATAAGTAGGCGTTACATGTTTTGGATGATTAGCCTTAACTAAGTCTAGTCTACGCACACTAGTATTCTTCGGCGAAGCCTTTACTTCATCAAGGTTCTCTTTTCCACGTTCCGCTATTTCTCTCAGCACCTTAGCATAGGTGTCTATGTTCTCTTTGGTCTCGGTATCGGTGAACTCTATCATTAATGCTTCCTCTACTATTAGTGGGAAATATATCGT
>JALWGO010000020.1:957-1827 GCA_027038805.1 Thermoprotei archaeon | reverse complement strand
GGCTTGGCGAGCTATTAGAGAAGCTTAGTGTAGAGGAGAATAGCGAGGATATTGAGAAGGAGATAGTCCACATAATCTGGAGGCTACAAGTACTTAGACGCCGCGTCAAGAAGTCGTTGAAGAATAGAAACCCTGTTGGAGACGAACTAATACTATTAGAATACTATAGCATTGTCGGATTAGATGAAGAAAAAGAATACCTCGAAAAAATACTAGACTATGCAACTAAGGGATACAAATACCTACGTAGCCACGTAGACGAAATAGCAGAATATATTAGAGAGCTAAGAGAGCTCAAGTCAACTCTAGAATCTATTCTAGGATACTAGGACTCTTAAAACGGTTTAACTCTACGTAGAATGCGTTTTATTTTTCCCCCTACAAGTCTCTCAGATAAGACTCTGGTTATCTCTACTTCTACTAGAAAACCATAGTAGCGGGAAGCATTCTCAACCACTATTACTGGTCCATGGTAGAAGGGATAAGCTATTCCCTCGCCTCTCTTTCTCTCACCCACGATAATAGCCTTCAAAGTCTTACCTACAAGCTGCTCCTTATACCTACGGTTCAATTCAACTCCTTTCTCATATATTAAGCGGCTAGCCCTATCCTTTACACCAGGCTTCCCTGGTGGAAACCCCTCAAAGGCTGTACCTGGCAGGGGGCGGAAGCGGTAAACAGTTACCTTTTCAGCACCAGCCCTGAAAACCTCCTCCATAACCCCTACAGTCTTCTTAGCGGTCTCTAGTGTCTGACCCGGTAGACCGTGGATGAAGTATAGGTATGGTCTAAGCCCGTAGCTGGCTAGGATGCGTGTAGCTTTAATGCATTCTTCTGGGTAAACTGGTCTCCCTAAAAGTATGGCATGTT
>JALWGO010000020.1:0-947 GCA_027038805.1 Thermoprotei archaeon | reverse complement strand
ACTGGCGTGCCCCGGAGATACTCTGCTAATAGCCTGGCTATATCCTCTGATACGAGGTTAGCCTTAATGTTTTCAACCATAACAGCAACTTCTCCACTTACTATCTCTGGTATCCGCCATAGGGTTTCAAGCAACCTCTTTAATGCTTCAATATTTGGTGGAGGATTGCGTGGATCGGTTAACGGTTCTGGTTCTACTAGCCAGTCTCTACCATAGTCTAGGAAGTCGGGTGCACTTAGAACTATTCTCGTTACACCCTTATCTATTAGTTCTTTAACCTCCCAGTATATTCTATCAATACTCTTACTTCTTGGAGGACCGTAGAGGCCTGGAACACTACAGTAGCCGCACCCTGGAGGGATATCTAGTGGGCATCCTAGTCTCTGTCTAAGGCTTCCACTCCTACATAGGTCGCAATCAATACATTTTCTCCCGTCAGCTAACCTTATCCTCGGACGATAGAAGTTGCTGCAACCGCGAACTACTTCAACGTAGACTCTAGCCCCCCAGTATAATGGATAATCAGTTATCTTTTCAACTGAGTGCTGGTAGGAGTCAAGCATTCTACGGGTATGCCATGGAGACCTACCATTAAACACCACCCTGTCTTGAAGCCTGTAAGCAAAGCCGGGTTCTCCTCGTAGTTCATCGAACACTATTCCATCACGGTCTAAGGCTTTCTCTACGAGAACCTCTACTGGTCTCTCACCCTCCCCTACAACAACTAGATCAAAGCCTCTCGCTAGTAATCTCTCGTATTCTTCTCCTATAGGGCCACCTATTATTACCGGGCCTCCACCATACCTCTGCCAGTATCTTAGAGTCCTAAAGGCGCAGATATGGTCGCTACTCATAGCCGAGATCATTAACGCATCGTATTGGCTGATCTTCCACGGGTCCTCTCGTATTTCTTCGAAAACTTTTATGGATGGTTCCTCTCTCATAGC
>JALWGO010000019.1 GCA_027038805.1 Thermoprotei archaeon | reverse complement strand
GTTTGCAATCACTCCTACTACATGGCCATTTAGCCTCGCGAATCCTACTATTGCATTCTTAGCCCACAATGAATGAACCTCAAAGAATGTGTCCTTGTCTACTACGCGGTTTATTATGTCATACATGCTATAGGGCTTGTTAGGATCTGGTGGAACAATATTGTCTAGTTCATAGTCTCTTCTCTCTGGGTCGTCGCCAGTATCTATTCTAGGCGGATCCTCCATGTTATTATTTGGCAGATAGCTTAACAGTTTCTTTATTATCTCTATAGCATGTTTGTCGTCTTCTGCTAGGAAGTGAGCCATACCGCTCTTTGTCGCATGTATCTCTGCTCCACCTAGCTGGAAATGGTCTACTTCTTCGCCGATAGCTGCTTTTACTACTTTTGGCCCCGTTATGTACATGTAGCTTGTCTTCTTAACCATTATTATGAAGTCCATGAGGGCTGGCGAGTATACGGCTCCACCAGCACATGGTCCCATTATTGCTGTTATCTGGGGGATAACACCGGAGGCCATAACGTTCATGTAGAATATATCGCCATAGCCTTTGAGAGAGTCTACGCCTTCTTGTATACGTGCTCCACCCGAATCGTTTAGGAATATTACTGGGACTCCCACGCTTAATGCTGTCTTCAACGTCTTCACTATTTTTGCTGCATGCATTTCTCCTAGAGAACCACCCATGAAGGTAAAGTCTTGGGCTATTACGAATACTTTTCTCCCATTGACCTTAGCGAAACCTGTTACTACACCATCTCCTAGAGCCTTCTTCTTATCCATTCCGAACTCGGTTGCACGATGAGTAACGAACATGTCTATTTCAACAAATGTTCCAGGATCTACTAATAGATCTATTCTCTCTCGTGCAGTAAGTTTGCCCTTCTTATGCTGTTTCTCTATTGCTTCTGGTCCCCCTCCTAGCTTAGCCTTTTCTCTCATTTCTCTTAGTTTTTGTATCTCGGGTCTAACACTCAAGATCCCACACCATATAGTAGAAGACCTACACTATTTTAAGTTAGATGTACAGAGAGGCTATTCAGTCTGCTAGCATTTAAATGAAACGGTGAGCCTGGTTTGAGGGATTCTAAATGGCTTAGAATAGGCTTGATACTATGGGTTATAATATTAATAGTAGTGTCTATGATTAGCCTGGAGCCCAGAGTATACGATACACTTAGAATATTTTTAGTGGGGTTAGGTGCGGTACTCTTAGCATATATGGCTGGACTCCATAAAGCCGTTGGTCTAGGACTCCTATTATACTTGTTAGCGATAACCTTTATAGCATATAGTATTAGCTCACCCAAGACAGGACTATCATATACCATGTCGATAATTTTGCTAACACCCATACTAATAGTAGCAGTTTATGCCTGGATAAAGCGTCCGAAACTCTAGGTCTCTATTACATTAGATTTCCCTTAACCTTATATACCTCTGCAATGCACTAAGATTTTGTAAAAATTAAGCATAATGTCGCCTAAAGAGCCGCCAAGAGACGTCTAATTAAAAATCTTCATGGTGGTGCACGCATTGGCTATTGAGACAATATTGGCTCAAACACTCCAAGAAGTCTCCAAAGTGCCTCGTCCAGCGGAAATTGAGGCCGGAATAGTTCTCGCAGTACTAGGGTTCACAATGACCTTTGTCATCTTATCAATACTTACTGTTAGCATAAAGCTAATGTCGGTAGCTATTACAAAATACGTTAAATGGAAGGAGTCTCGTAAGAAGCCAGCAAGAGCCGTTGAAGCTGCTACGGAGGTACCCGCTGCTCCAACACCAGCACCAGTAGCCCCTGCTACCCCAGCGGCAGAACTAGAGATACAGCCAGAGATTATTGCGGCCGCTATTGCGGGGGTAAGAGCCTACATGGAGGAGAAGATTGGCAAGCGTAGGCGTAGGGAAAGGATGGCCCCCACAAACTACTGGGTTCTCGCCTGGAGACTAGAGGCTGGTTTCAATTTAAATGACCTAGACTATCTTGCCTGGAATAAATCTCGTAAACCTAGGTGGTAGTTATGAGTAAACAATATGTTGTCCGGGTTATGGGTAAAGAATACAATGTAAGCGTTGAAGAGGTCTCTCCAGGTAAGTTTAAGGTAAAAGTAGACGGTTATGAATTAGAAGTAGAATCACCTATAATGGCAGGTGTTACTACTACAGCCAAGCCAGCAACAACTACTGCCACGGAGACTAAGCCTTCTGGGAAACCAGAACGCAGAGAAGAGAAACCAGCACCAACATCAGCACCAGCTGCACAGCCAACTACTCCTGCACCTGCTCCAACACCAGCTGCAAAACCCGCGGTACCCACACCTGCGGGAGGAGCTGTTGTCGAGGCACCTGTCCCAGGGAAGATTTTGAAAGTTCTCGTACAGCCTGGTCAAAGGGTGACCAAGAGGACCGTTATCATAACGCTTGAGTCGATGAAAATGGAGCTTGAAATATATCCACCGAAAGATGGTGTTGTAAAGGAGATTAGGGTAAAACCCGGTGACTTCGTGAATACGGGTGACGTGCTAGCCATAATAGAGTAGTAGGAGGTGTATTTTAAATGTTAGACATGCTTGCTGACTCAATAGTGAAGTTCTTCCTACATACTGGTATCTTCAACTTCGATATCTATCAACTGCTATTCTTATTAGTGGGCATTGTATTAATATACCTCGCTGTAGCAAAGAGGATAGAACCACTATTATTAACAGGTATTGGCACCGGCATGGTTCTAGCAAACATACCGATGGCTGGACTTGCTTCTCCTCCCGAGACCCTTTTCCAAGCAAATGCTACTGGTTTCACTAGTATTACACTGAGCGATCTCGTTAGCCATGGCGCTGGCCCATTATTCATACTATACTATATATTTATACAGACGGAGCTAGTGCCATTGTTCATATTCCTTGGTCTCGGAGCACTAACAGATTTCAGACCATTGATAGCACAACCATATACGTTTATACTGGGTGCTGCTGCCCAACTAGGAGTATTCGTTGCCATGCTCGGAACACTATTCCTCGGCTTCCATTTAAATGAGGCTGCAAGTATAGGCATCATTGGAGGTGCTGATGGGCCAACAACCATATATACTACTATTAAGCTGGCACCATATATTCTCGGCCCAACAGCTTTGGCCGCCTATACGTATATGTCGCTTGTACCGATAATACAGCCGCCTATCATACGCTTGTTGCCTAAGAAACATAGAGCTGTTAGAATGAAGCCGCCTAGACAAGTACACCCCTTAGAGGCGTTAATGTTCCCAATACTATTAATGGTTGTTGCAACAATATTTGTCCCGAAGGCAACCCCATTGATAGGAATGCTTGCTCTAGGGAACCTGTTTAGAGAGAGCGGTATAACTGAGGTTGTTGAAAGATTATCTAAGACTGCTGCAAACGAGTTTATGAATATCTTAACTATACTACTAACTATAACCGTTGGCTCAACAATGAGCATGGATATGGTGCGCTTCTTCTCAAAACAAATGGGTATAACAATACATGAATTCTTAATAAAGTTCGCAATAATATTCGTATGGGGTCTACTAGCCTTTGCTTTCTCAACTATTGGTGGAGTAGCCTTCGGCGAGATAATGTATTTTGCGACAAAGGGCAAAGTTAACCCGATAATAGGTGCTGCTGGAGTATCGGCTGTCCCAATGTCAGCTAGAGTTTGTCAAAGAGAGGCGCAGAGGATTGATCCAACAAACTTTATACTAATGAACGCTATGGGCCCCAACGTAGCAGGCGTTATTGGGACAGCTACAGCCGCTGGCATATACATCGACTTCGTGCAGAGATTCTATGGGTGGGCTTAGTAACTAAACATTTATAAAATATTTTTTATTTTAGTAACTTACTTTTCTGAATCTTTTCCTATGGCTACGGATTACGTGGTTTAGTTCTCTTAGCCTCATAACTGTTACCACTATCAACTTGCCATGTCTCTGGATATAGACTACTCCTATACCAGTACTAAGCGATACAGCTATTAGTCTATCAGTCCATGTATCAAACCATACATCATCCGGATATTTTAGGGCTTCTAGCACCTCCCCTTCACTAATGTTTCGCTCATATAATCGCTTCCTAGCATGAGCAGTGTATTCTATTACTAGTGGATGCATAGCAATAGCCTTGCCACATGTTTTAATAGTTTTTGAGAGGTATATTTCTATATCCCTATTAACACCGTTAATTAATAGTAGGTGATACGTATAATTAGGATAGTCTACGCAATAAAAGTCCATAGAAGTGGACTCGAACTATTATCCAGTAAGGGCTTCGAGACCATAGTATATGATAAGTCGAAGCCATTAGAGGAATGGTTATGCGAGAACCTTAAGGGAGCTAGAGCATTAGTAGTAGCACCCTTCCACCGCATTGGAGGAGACATACTGGATTGCGGAGACATAGAATTATTGGTAATACATGGTAGTGGTTATGAAAACATTAATTTAAGCGAGTGCTCTAGAAGAGGTATCTGTGTTGTAAATACCCCAGACGCTATTGCTGAATCAGTAGCCGAGCATGCCTTAGGCCTTACACTATCTCTACTAAGGAATATTGCTTATGGGAACCGCTTTATTAGAAAAGGTCTTTGGGGCTCGGGGCCAGCTCCTAGACCACTTATAGGTACTACTCTTAGAGGGAAGACTGTAGGCATTATAGGATTGGGGCGTATTGGGTCAAGTATTGCAAAGCTTTTCCGTAGCCTAGGTAATCGCATCATATATTGGAGTCGTAGGAGGAAACCTGAAGTAGAGCACGCCTTAGACATAGAGTATAGGGACCTCTACGAACTGCTGGGAGAAGCAGATATAGTCATAGTTTCCCTCGCACTAAATAAAGAAACAATAGGGTTTATAGACTACGAGAAGCTCTCAAAGATGAAGAAGAATAGCATTTTAGTAAATATTAGTCGTGGGAAAATAGTAGTCGAAAAAGATCTCGTGAGGGCTCTCAGAGAAGGAATAATAGCTGGAGCCGCCCTCGATGTTTTCGAGGAAGAACCTATTAGGAGAGATAATCCATTGACGAGACTTGAGAACGTAGTATTGACTCCCCATATAGCGGGTTATACTTGGGAGGCTATGATTGAAACTAGTAGGATGGTTGCTCAGACAATAATAGATTACTTCAGTGGAAAGATACCACATAATGCTCTAAACATTGAGGTATGCAAGAAGAATATTGGGAAAGAGTAAAATATTTGTATTTATAGTAACTGGTCTGCTGATATACCTTGAATCTTCCTAAACGGGAACCAATACTATTAGAGAACGTGCTCATATTAAATCCGGGAGAACCCCCTAGGAGAACTAATATCTATGTTGAAGAAGACTATATAGCTGGTTTAGGCAGTGAATCCTATCCTAAACATGGCATAGTAATAGATGCTAGTAAATACACAGTAACACCGGGTCTCTATGCCTCACATACTCACTTGGGATTATACCCTGTCTCAAAGATTATTGGGGAATGGATTCACCTAGATGAATGGGCTGAGAAAATAGCATGGAAATGGGAACCTCATTTAAGCCCTGAGGACTCGAAAAACGCTGCCATAATGGCAGTTTATGATTACCTATCTAAGGGCATTGTTGGAGTAGCCGATATGCATTTTAACATGGATGCTGTAGCGGAGGTCATATATCATTCTGGTATTAGGGGAAATCTTAGTGTAGCTATAATGAATAGGAGTTTCTATAATGATGAATGGAAAGCACTTAAGGACAACTTAGAGCTCGTTTCAAAATGGCATAATAGAGATAACAAGAGAATAATTACTAGCCTAGGTCCTTGCAGTATCCGTTTAGTTTCAAGGGAATTATTAGATGAGGTAGCAAGAATAAAAAATGAAAAGAGCCTCGGAGTCCATATGCATATAGCAGAGGTATACGATGACGAGAAATATTGCACCGACAACTATGGTGCCAGCCTAGTAGAATTCCTATATCAACGTGGAATCTTAGGGGAGAAAACAATATTAGCTCATGGAGTATGGCTTAGCTCAAAAGAAATAGAGCTATTATCTATCTTCAAGTCAACAATAATACATAATCCGATAACAAATATGTTACTTGGAAGTGGTATAGCAAAGATAAGGGAAATGATTGATAGAAACGTAAACGTGGCTATAGGTCTAGACGTCTCACCAACACAAAACCTATTTGACGAAATCTTCACTGCGCTCTTAGCTTCAAGACTTAGGAGAACACCAATAAGTGTAGTAGAAGCCTATAAGCTAGCTACAATTAATTCATCAAAAGTATTTAACGTGAAAATAGGTATTGTTAGAGAAGGCTTTAAGGCAGATATTATCGTATGGGATACTCGTAGCAAAAGAATAGAGGATCTTATACTAGAAAAACCTAGACCATACTATATAATCGTTGACGGTAGAATACTTGTTAATGAAGGAGAAATAGTATCAATTGACAGAAAAGAATACTTGAAGGCAAAAACAAGAATAATGAGCAGAGTAGGAGAAATCTTTGGAATATAGGGATGAGGTTCCAGGTTTAGAGATTATTTCTTAAACACTCTAATACTGAATACCTATATGGAAATACTTGAAGGTGTATATACTTGTCTGAGACAATACTTGAAGGCTATAATAGATTGTTAATAGAGATTGGACTAGGAGTAGACTTGATAGGCAATGATGATAATGAGGCTGTGAGGAGAGCTATAAATGATATAGTACATAGGGTATGCATTCCATTCTTTGAGGAAAAAAAGATACCGTTTAAGGAGGCAATACTAGTCATCGACATCTACACGCCCAACCCAGATAATGTTCGAGAAAAACTAGTTATAGAAACACTACCAGTCAAGCCGAAGAGCATTATTATAAGGAGGCACTTAGGTGGAGCACGTATACCTGGACTCTATAACCATATAATAGCTTCAATAGTGGCTATTACAATATATGTTCCAAAACGAGCATAAACCGGGGTATTTTATGGGAAAATGTCTTCTCTGCGGCAAAACCAGTAACACTATAAGTAATGTTATTGGAGTATGTGCTAATTGTCTTAGAAAGAGACCTAGAGAAGCCTTGAAGATTGCAATGAGAAGTCATATTGAGTGGAGGATAAAGCACGGTCTACCCCCCACACCTCCTAAAGCGGGTAATGGTGTTAAATGCAGTTTATGCATTAATGAATGCATGATATCAGTTGGAGGTAGGGGGTATTGTGGTGTTATTGTAAACGATAACGGTATTCTAAGAAATATTGCTGGCCCCAGTAAAGCTGTTGTATTCTGGTATCTAGATTCTCATCCAACTAACTGCGTAGCCGAACCAGTTTGTCCTGCTACAACTAGTAGAGGTTACCCGAAATATACTCGTATCAAGGGCATTGAATACGGTTATTACAACTTAGCGGTATTTTTCGGCGGCTGTAATCTTGATTGCTTGTTTTGCCAGAACTGGGAGCATAGGGAAATGCCCTACAAGTTGAACAAGAACCATATACGCAGTCTAAACGAACTAGTTGAAGCCGCCATGAATCCCAGGATAACATGTGTATGCTATTTTGGAGGCGATCCGGGACCACATATAACCTTTGCTCTTGCAGCCTCACGTATAATAGCAAGGAAAGCGAGGGAAGAAGACATGGTTAAGAGAATATGCTGGGAGACTAATGGACTAGAAAACCCGTTGATAATGAGGGAAATGGCTAGAATAAGCTTGGAGACTGGAGGAATCGTTAAGATAGACTTTAAGGCATGGAGCCCCAGTATATACCAAGCGTTAACTGGAGTAAATGGTGTTGAAAGAGTTAAAGAGAACATTAGGCTAGTTGCTAGTCTTATGGATAAGCGTCCGGAACCTCCATTACTTGTAGTTAGTACTCTCCTAGTACCAGGCTACGTAGACTTATATGAGGTTCGTAGGATTGCGGAATTTCTCGTAAAAATTAATCCAAAGATTCCCTACGTTCTTTTAGGCTTCCATCCAGATCACAGGCTTACCGATTTACCGCGTACTAGTAGGGATCATATGTTCAAGGCTTACCAGATTGCCCGTGAGACCGGTCTCCGAGAAGTCTTTATGGGAAACTTATTTCTATTAGGTGATGCATATAGAGTATAGATGAGTGTTTAGCTTGTCTACTTGGTTTTTGCTCGTAGCTCTAGTACACCATTCCTAATAGTGTATTTTATAGTGTTCTTCTTTATTTTTCTCGGTAGCTCTACGATGTCACAGATATCGCGGATGCATATTTCTATTCTATCACTATTAAGAACATCCACCTCCACGTCCTTTTCATCAGCGTCCACTTCCCCTATAACGACGACTTCATCTCCCTCCACGAAGACATCATAGTTTCTCTCCAATGTTTCAATAGGTTTCCCATTAACTTCTATCTTATTAGGAGTTAGCTCACGGAAAGTAATCTTGCCGTCGGGTCCCATTGATATATGGAAGGCTTTTACATTAGTTCTAAACCCATACTCATCGAACCCGCTTTCAGTCAGCATTCTATTAAGCATATTCATAGCCATACGCAATTGTTCTTCTAAAGCCTTGAATAATTCATCCATTTCGTCTCGGTCTTTATCTTTCTTTTTATCAAACAATTTTTCTCCGCCTTTCCTCTAGAAGACTAGTAGTTTTCGAAGATTATAAGTAGATACTATATCCTATATCTAATATATTTCATGAGAGTAAGCCCTATACACTCCCTGATCAAAATAATATTAGTAGGGGTTTTCCATGGAACCCTTAGCTAACAGTTTAAAAAACATTATATCCAGGCTAGAGGAGCTGAGGAAAAATCTAACAAGTCATATAATGGAAGGTGATGCAGCAAGTATTCTAGAAGAGCTATCAACAAAGCTGTCGGTAATCGCACTGGATAACTCCATGTATGCTGAGGACCTAAATGGTCTTGCTAGGAGACTAAAGCTTCTATCCACACTTGCTCACGCGCTACATAATCAGTGGAGACACATACATTCTAAGAGGGTTTTTGGTAGAGTAAATTATCTTGACGAGCATTTAAGAAACGTAGTGATGGAATTAGAAAGTATCTTAGAGGATATTAGAGTGAAAAAGACTATTAGGAGAATAGAGGTTGTAAGAAGAATAGTCTTCTAGAATACTATCTTGAAACTGTTTTACTCATACGGTATATTGGTGTATACTTTAACGCTTGATGTGTTTTACCGCTATAGAAGGTTGTCTTTACTCCGCGGTCTCTTAGGATTTGGTCTACTTCGTCTATTACTAGTTTATTTGGATCATATCTCTTTGACCCTATTATGAAATTGTTAGTATACCCTATTACTGGAACCCATACATTGTACTCGAAAACTATGGGGAATACTGATTTTATAGCATCTAATACTTCGTCGTATAATTTCTCGTAGAAGAATGATGTACCGGATTGTGTAACCATTACGCCGTCGTCTGATAATATGTTATGGACTTTCTCGTAGAACTCCCTATTATATAGTTGTCTCGCTAGCTCTCCCGCAAAGGGATCTACTAGGTCGAGTATGACGACGTCAAATTTTTCGTTTGTTTCTTCAACATATTTTTTACCATCAGTTATAATCAGCTTCGTGCGTGGATCATCGAATGCCCCTTGATGCCATTTTTCTAAGTATTCTCTAGCTAACTCTATGACTTCTTTATCTATGTCTACCATTACTGCTTCTTCAACAGTATTGTGTTTTAGAACCTCTCTAAGAGTAGCTCCCTCACCGCCGCCGACGATGAGGACTTTTCTAGGCTTGGGGTGTGTGACCATTGCCGGATGTACTAGTACTTCGTGATATATGTATTCATCTACTTCAGCGCTCTGGACATAGTTGTCTAGCATTAATGCTCTTCCAAAATCCTCTAGGTCCGTTATAGCTATTTCCTGGTATTTAGATCTCTTAACTACTAGTATCTTCTTAACGGTGAATATCATGTATGTGTAATCGCTTGAGGGCTGGATTATTACTAAGCCGTTAACACCGCTCATAACATGCACCTCATAGTTGAATAAATTGTTCCTAGTTAAAACTATTTTTACCGCATATTAGCCTACAAGCTTATCTATTATTAACTTCTTAACTTTCTCTCTAAGACCACTCCTTCCCTCAGAACGATAGGTACTCCATATCTCGTATAAATTGAGCTTCCTCAAAGCCTCATAGAATACCTTTACTACTGGATACCCAGTCTCTGTTTCAATATCTCTTGAAATCTCCCATAGTGTATCCTGTATTCTTGCAACTAGGTTTGCATCGAATGAATCTGCATGATGCACTATTAGTGATTCAATCATTGTGAAGGGAACGTTACCATGTACTTCAGCAATAGCTCGTATCAGTTTATCGGGAGCATGCCTTACCGATAACTCGGCAACCATTGCGAAATCATGAGAGAGATACCAGTCTGTTCTAGGCCTATAGGCTCCTATTGCTGGATCCCACTCATATTGATAATACTTGAATAAGTCATGTAGTATCGCTGCCGCAACCACTATATCTTTGTCTACAGGGATTCCATAGGTTTCAACTAATGCTTCAGCTATCTTTACCGAAGACCTTGTAACACTAAGGGTATGTTCGATTAGGCCTCCAGGATAAGCATGGTGTTTTCTAGGCGCCGCTGGACTCTCCTTAAACGAAATTTTTGGTTCAACCCGTGTAAACGTTATCCTAGGGTTTTCTAGAAGCTCTAATACTATTTTACGGATATCCTTGTCTATGATTTCTTTTGCCAGCGATAATAGTTGTTTAAGTGCTTCCTCTGGGCTTATTGCTCTAACCCTCCTCGTTAATTATTGGTAGCCTAAAGTCTTCTTTAACTACATTGAATACTACGCTTGTTACAGTCCTCCTAATGTATGGGTTTTGTAGTGTGTTCTTTACGAATTCGTTGAGTTCTGATATGTTTCGTGTCTTTACTATTACAGCTACATCGAATTCTCCAGTTATATCGTAGACGGCTACTACTCCTTTTTGCCGTGAAAGCCATTCTTCTACGTCAACTATGTGTTTGCCCTCTACGCTTAATAGGATTAGAGCTGTTACATCATAGCCTATGAGGCGATGGTCAAGTAATATCGTGAAGGCTCGGATAATGTTTCGCTCTATAAGCTTCTTTATTCTCTCATGGATAGTCGCCGGCGATAATCGTAGTTCTCTAGCAATTTCTCTAATACTTGTACGCGAATTCTCTATTAATATTGAGAGAATCTTCTTGTCCACTTCATCTAGTTTTCGCGTTCTTGCGGCATTCTTCATTGTCTTAACCTATGATTATAAGATAGCGGGGATTATTAAAAGTCACCACTATCACAAGGTGTGTAAAGACTTATTTACCTCGTGTAAAGAACTCTTTACACGGGGATGTTAGTGAATAAGCTGAGACTACTATTAATAATAATTATAGCGGTACTCTGCGCGTGGTTCTATACAAATAATATGAAGATACCATTCATACTAACTATTATAGCCGGTGTTATAGCGATAAGAATAGCTGAGAGAATATCAAGTGAACCCTACTATGACGAACGGGATAAGTATATAGCGTTAATGGCCTCGTACATAACCTTCTTTACATCAACAACAAGTATTGCCGCACTCGTTATAGTGGAGAGCATAAGCGGTATTCTAGGAATAGAGCAGCTATATGAGTGGTCTAAGGGTATAATTGCGTATCTCGCACCATACATTGTTTACATGTTCTTTGTATATTCTATTTCTTGGATTATTTTGAGAATAAAGTACTCGTAAGACCATGGGGATATTCATGGGTGATAAAGGTTGTATACGTGTACGATTGAGGGAAATAAGAGCAAGATACAATTTAAGACAAGAAGACCTCGCGAAGATGGTTGGCGTTACAAGACAGACAATAATAGCTATAGAGAAAGGCAAATATTATCCCTCCCTACTACTAGCATTAAAAATAGCGAAAAAGCTCAGATTACGGGTAGAGGATATCTTCGAATACGTAGAATCATGTGGTGATTAGTTTTGAGTAACGTAGTTGAAGTAAAAGATCTTGTTAAAATATATCCAGGCGGCGTCAAGGCTGTTAATGGGCTCTCTTTTACTGTTAGGGAGGGTGAGATCTATGGTCTTATAGGCCCTAATGGAGCAGGAAAAACAACAACCCTAAGAATAATAGCAACACTACTAAAACCAACAAGTGGTAGAGTTGAAGTAGCAGGCTATGATGTCGTAGAGAACCCTGATGAAGTTCGCAGAAATATTAGCTATCTTCCAGAGGAAGCCGGCGCATACCGCAACCTAACAGGTATAGAATATCTAAGGTTCATGGCAGAACTCTATGCTAGGAATAGAGAAGAAGCTGAGAGAATGGTAAAAGAAGCTATAGAGATAAGTGGACTTGGCGACAAGATCTATGATAAGACGTCGGTTTACAGTAAGGGAATGAAGAGAAGGCTTCTGCTTGCCAGAACATTAATGGTAAAACCTAGGTTAGCCATACTTGATGAGCCTACAAGTGGTCTCGACGTTATACATGCATTACATGTTAGAAACATTGTATTGAAATATGCTAAAGAACACAATGTAACAATTCTGCTCTCAAGCCATAATATGCTTGAAGTAGAGTATCTCTGCGATAGAGTAGGAATAATATATAAGGGTAAACTCTATGTTGAAGGCAGACCCAGCGAACTAATAGAAGAATACAAGGCTAGTAATCTAGAAGAAGTATTCGCTAAAGTGGTGGGCGTTCATGCTTAGATCTCTCGTTATAAAAGAGGTAAAAGATCTTCTAAGAGATAGGAAAATCCTCTTCGCAATGATTATCATGCCATTAATAATATACATAGGCATGGGCGCAGCCATGGGCGCCCTAATGGAGCAGAGTATAAAACAAGTAGAGGAAACAGTGAGGGCAGGCGTAAAAATAGCTCTTCTCAACGAGGACGATGGCCCATGGTCTAAGACGTTTATAGGGTACGCTAAAAAGTACTGGAATGCTACAATAATATTGGTTAATGCTACGAGCCCTAGCAAGGCTTTAAATATTACAGAATCCTTAGGCCTCAAGGCATTATATATAATACCACGAGGATTTTCAGAAAACATAAGTAATGAGAAACCAGGAGTAATCCAGGTATACTTTGTATTACACGACTTAAGTGTAACATCAATGGGATTATTATCAGTATATACTAATATAGTTTCAGGATTCTCAAAGTATCTATCATCAATTATCATAACAAGGACAGCTAAAGTAAATCCTGCTTTCGCAATGGCTCCTGTCATTAGCAAGGCTCAAGTATTCCTATCTGGAACTATTGTCAACGCCAATCTTGTCCAAGCTCTAAGTGGTCAATTATTCATATTGCCTATAGCGCCAATGCTCGTAATAAGCTATGCCGCTTCAATAGCTGCAATGAGTATTGGTGTTGAAAAAGAGGAAAAAACGTTGGAGGTATTATTATCATTGCCTATACGGCGAAGAGATATTGTATTATCGAAGCTTACCGGGTCACTACTAATATCTCTTCTAGCATCCATATCAATGCTCATAGGATTCTCATATTATATGAGTAGTGTATCTAGTGTCGGAATAAATAATACGACTAGCACAACCCATGTATCAATGACTGGCGGGATTTTCGGGCTTATCGGAATACCTGGACTCACATTATATTTAATCTCAGTATTCTTCTCAGTATTTCTAGCATCAACTCTCGGATTATATCTTGGAAGCTTTGGAGAAAATGTTAGAAGCGCTCAAAGCATGGTAGGCTATATTTGGATTATTGTATTCTTTCCACTATATATAGCAATATTCACTGATTTCGCATTAGATCCACTAGCAAAAATATTAGCAATATCAATAATACCTTTCTCAGCACCCCTTGTGGTTTTAAAAGCCTTCCTTTCAGGAAAAATAGTATACGGTATAATTTCTGTTGCATCTAGTGTGGGTTTCCTAGCATTAGTAGCATACTTGCTAACTAAGAGGTTTGAGGGAGAGAAACTGTTAATAGGGAAGTCGAAGAGGAAAAAGAGGTCAAAGCATATTAAGCTCAAGTTCTAGTCATTTTTTCTAATGCCTCTCTACCAGTCATACCTGGTTCTACTCCAAGACTACGAGCCTTAGTTGTAACGGCTTTAACTGGCTTCTCTAATAGTTCTTCAACAGATTTTACACCGCTAACTATTGCTGCAGCGTCTCCGAGCTTCTCTGCTGTATCGATGTTAAGGTAACCGCACATAACATATCCTTCATCGGCTTTCGCGATTATTAAGGGAGCCCTTCCCAGATTCTTGACTTCTAAGCCTAGTATTTTCTTACCGTTTACCTCTAATTGTTTTATAACTATCATTTCCGGGCACCCGGGAAACTATTTCTTTTTCTTTAACTTGAATCCTGAGATTTTGAGAATTAGTTCTACTAGTTTTTCATGTTTGTTTTCCTCGGATGCTATTGCTTTTATTATTGCTTTCACGCTACCTACGTCTATTTTATCTATTACATCTAGGTATGAGGCTGATACAAGTGATTCTAGTTTATCGTGACCTAATAGTATCTTAGCTATTTCTTCATTGGATAGTTCTCCTTCTGTAGTATTGAATCTTTTACGGAATACATCTATTTCTCTAAGCGCCTCAATCAACGCCTTTACTACATAATAGTGTACTATAGTGTCCTCGGCAATTGTCTTCAACGCCATTCTCACTCGTATATCCTTTGCCTTTAACGATAAGTCTACGTATTCTTTTACTTCAGATTCCTCGTCAGCTAGTAACTCCATTAGCCGATGTAAAACACTGTCTTCTGCCATATCACATCCTCTACTAGACAATATTGATTACCTTTTAGAATCAAATATGTTATTGTAGGTTAAACTATTTTAGACTTATTCTTCTCCAAGCTCCTTTAATAATGCTCTAGCAGTAAGTCTTACAGCCTCCTTAGAGGAAAGACTGGGTTTCCAGCCAAGAGACCTTGCTTTCGATATATCTAATAACATTATCTTCACGTCACCCGGCCATCCTCTTCCATCGCTTGTCATGGGCTTGTAAGTGTATTCTACGTTTTCTAAGCCCATTTCCTCTACCACTATATCTGCTATCTCTCTTACCGTTATCCAATCAGTATTACCGATATTGTATATCTCGTAGTCTTTACCTCTTTCTAGGAATTTCTCGAACAAGAATAATGTTCCGTTAACGGCATCTGTTACATATATGTAACTTTTCCTTTGTGTCCCATCACCTAGTATCTCGAGTTTTCTTGGATTATTTTTCAGTTTTAATATGAAGTCGTAAATGACGCCATGCCTACTCCTAGAGCCTATCACATTAGCATATCTGATTATAAGTGATTTTAAACCATAAAGTTTGCTATAGGTTATGTGAAGATACTCTGATGCAAGCTTTACACTACCATAAACGGATATCGGTTCAAGTGGATAATAGTCCTCAGGTGTCGGTAGTCTTCTTGCATCACCGTAAACAGTACTTGTTGACGCGAATACTATGTATTTTACACTTCCCTGCCTCGATGCCTCTAATACATTAAACGTCGTGAGAAGGTTTTCGTTGAAGTGTATCCTAGGGTTAACTGATGATACTCTTACCTCCGGATTAGCGGCGTAGTGAAATACTATTTCAGCTTTCTTAAACTCGTTTACCCAGATATCATTTGGTTCCTTCAAGTCTGCTCTAATAATCCTTAAGTTAGGATTATCTATTACTCCTCTAAGATTTTCTTGACTACCACTACTCATGTTGTCTATTACTGTAACCTCATATCCCTTTGATAATAGTTCCTCAACTATATAGCTGCCAATAAAACCAGCTCCTCCAGTAACAATAGCTTTATTCAATTCTCTACCTTCCCTCAACTTTCATTTTAGTTATATACTCGTAAGCGGAGGTAGCGGCTCTAGCACCAGTATATACTGCGGTAACTATTTGTTTTAACGGGATATTTGTTACATCGCCCGCCGCAAATATTCCAGGAATATTTGTTGACATGTCTTCACGTACCTTTATGAAGCCTTTTTCATCGAGTTCTAATCCTATTTTCTCGAGGAATTCTCTTGGGGGCTCTTCTCCTATTTCAATAAATATTCCATCAACCTTTAGTATTCTACCTGAACGTAGTCTAACCCATTCAACTTTATTTGACCCTCCTATTTCTACTACAGTTTCCTTTAACACAAATTCCACGTTATCTAGCTTCTTTGCTTGCTCAACATAGATTGGCTGCGCCCTAAACCTATCACGTCTGTGTATTAGGTATACTTTTGATGCATGCCTTGACGCTAATAATACTCCCTGGAGTGCAGAGTCTCCACCACCAACTATGGCTACCACTTTTCCCTTAAACAATGGGATATCACATACGGTACAATAGCTTACTCCGCGGCCAGCAAATTCTTCTTCTCCTGGCACCCCAAGTTTTCTCCTAACGGTTCCTAGAGCAAGTATTACTGTTTTAGCCTTCAATTCTAAGCCGCGAGTACCCTTTATAAGAAATAAGCCATCCTCTTTCCTTATTATATCTGTTACCCTACTCCTCAAGATAGGCACATCATATTTTCTTAAATGATCTATGAATTTCCTAGCTAAATCAGGGCCAAGTATTAATGGGAACCCGGGATAATTTTCTATCTCAGCCGCTTCAAGAAGAGTGCCTCCCTCGTTTTCACTTACAACGATGGTCTTCAACATGTACCTCGCTGAGTATATGCCAGCCGCTACGCCAGCAGCTCCTGCACCAATTATTACTACGTCCCATAGCTTACCCACATAGTCCTTTATCCTTGTCATCCTTAAGCGGAACTTGCTTGACATCTCCTTTACCCACCCTTTATTGCTATCGTACACCATAATTGTCTATACGTGGTTTATAAGAATAATCTATATAGCTCTCGAAACCTTACGCCAAGCTATAATTGGGAATAAGGCTATCAGTATGAGTGTAATTGTTAATAATATTGATACAAAAACGTAGTAGCCACTATATGGGTTTTCCCATTCCCTCGAATGTTCAATCTTTTCGCATATTTGATTAGTCTTATTTTCCAATATACTAAGTTGCCTTATATTAATATCTGCTATACCTTTATTCATAGGATGAGGAATCAATACTAGTTTTATTGGCTTATTATAAAGTATTGAAGAGTAATTATTATAATATTCTACGAACCTATTATATATTTCTCCTAGTATTCCGTAAACATTACCTACCACTTGAAGCGAAGACCCATTATATATAATTAGGGGTTCTGTTATATTGAATTCCACACTATAGTTTCCAGATGCTTCTGCAAAGGGATTCTTATTTAATACACTAGATATAAATGATATTATCTTTCTCTCACTAATAATAATGTTTGTGCTGTATATTATTATTAGTGAGCGTGGATTAAAGCTTCTCTTAGTGACTATCGGCTTATTTTCTAATATAACTAATAGCTTGTCTCTTTTATCAAGATACACGTGATAGGATGAAAATGTTTTTGCGGTGATATTCTTAGATACACGCATATAATATTCAGAGTACACGCTTTGGCCTAGTAACCCATTTATATTAGACAGTATTATTCGTACCTTAACATATTCTATTGTATTATTAGTTTTTTGATCTATTGCTATAGATAATAGCGAATCCATAACGAGCACAGTATTATTCTTTTCTTCTATTAATTCAAGGAACCCTCCTGGCAGTCTTAAGTGAGGACCTACCTCTAGGTCTAAGTATTTTAATGGAATTCTCAATGTCTTTGTGAAAATGATCTCCATGTATGGAAGATACCTTCGATTCGGGAAAAGAATGCCTCCTAAATCCCATATAGTGTAAACTACATTCTTGTTCCAACCAAAATATTTTTCAATTATTTTTCTTGTATCATTATATGGCTTGTTATTAAATACTGTTATCCTTATAGTACAGTTTGCCCCACTTTCCAATACGAATAGAGGCCTAGACATGTTATAATAG
>JALWGO010000018.1 GCA_027038805.1 Thermoprotei archaeon | reverse complement strand
TTAGAATTCTATGTGGGGTCTCTCCTCTCTTTCACTAACGCCTAGTTCGAGGTATGGTAGCTTCCTAAAACCACTCATCTGTGCTACAATCTTTGATGGAAAAGTATCTATCATGGTATTGTATTGTTGAACTATATTATTGAATGTATAACGATGCCTAGCTATCTCATCCTCTATATCTCTTATCGCTTGCATGAGCTGGCCTACTGCTTGAGAAGTCTTTAGATCCGGATAGGCTTCCACCACAGCTATTAGTCTCCCAAGAATACTTCTCGTCTCACGTTCAATCTTATTCAATTCCTCGGGACTAGCCCTGCCAACGGAAGCCCTCATAGCGGTTACTTTTTCTAAGACTTCTCGTTCAAACCTAGCATAACTCTTAACAGTATCAACTAGCTGGCCTATGAGGTCGAGGCGCTTCCTAACAGCTACTCTTATCTGACCGAGTGTTGCGTCAGCCGCGTTTCTAAGTGTTTGGAAGCGATTATAGGTCCTAAAATAATATGCTACTAATACAGCTATTATTACAACAACTATTACACCAGCTATTAGAGCAGTAATACCCATTGTTATAACACCACTTATCTCTAGGTAAAACAACGCCTATATAACAGTATAGTAGGTGTGAAATATTCCGGTCTATAGATAATACATTTTTACTCTTACTTATAAGAGAAAGAGGGTAGTTTGATAATCAGAGCCTAATTCTTATATTGCTTCTAACCAGTAATATTATCTCGTGAAAACAGGGATGAAGATAACCCCATTAATAGCTGAGGCAATAATAAAGGCTGCTAAGAAAACCTCTTCAACGTGTATTGAACTAGACCTACGCTGCTATGATCCACCGGTAGTTATATCGCCTCTACTTAGATGCCTAGGCTATAATGAATACCAGGTGCGAAAGTTTTGGCGTTACTTTGAAGAGGGAGGAGAAATAAGAGTTGAAGTATATAGGTACCTTAAGGCACGCTTCGACATTATATCAATATATAGGAAAGAGGCTACATCACATATTAAGCGTAGCTGTGTACCCTTAGATGCAATTGACTGCCATAGAATCGGTTCCGATTGCATAAAGACCCCTCATTCCCATGCATTATACCTCTATATAGATGGTAAGATAGGTAATGCTGGTATTAGGATCAATGTTATTAGACTACTAAGCCTACTATATGCTATGAATAGAAGAGTTGCTGACAGCCTACTAGATTCAATACTAGACATCATATGGGGCAGAGCTAGTGTTCACGAACTATACGAAAAAGTACTTAAAGCATTAAGCTTAGGAGACGAGATACTAGGAGTAGCGCTCCCACTAAAACCAGATGATAAAAACAAATTACTGAAGCTCTCACCGATTCTCAGAAAAATACACAAGTAAACCCGGTTTTTAAAGAAACACCTCATACTCCATCCCAGTTAATCTACAAAACACCTTCAGCCGCCTACATCAGCGATCTACAGACTACTTTATTCTTAACCAATACGTTATTCTATTCTAGGAATAAGGTGAGGTACAGTGAGAGTCCTCTTAACGCTTCCCCCAGATATCCATAACCTGGAGATCTACCGTATCACAGGCATGAATGCCCCACCCCTGGGCCTAGCATATATAGCCGCTATGCTGGAGAACAGTGGACATAAAGTCAAGATCATTGATACGCCAACACTCCGAATGAGAACTGATGAATGGATCCGAGAAGTAAAGTCATGGAAACCCGACATAGTAGGAATCTCAATGTTAACGCCGACAACACCGAAGGGCTACAAGGCTGCTAAACTAGTGAAAGAAGAGCTCGGAGAAGACATTATAGTGATAGCTGGTGGCCCGCATCCAACATTCATGTATAATGAAGCATTAAACAATAACATTGACGTCGTTGTACGTGGTGAGGGAGAGTTCACAACACTCGAACTAGTAAACGCTATAGAAGAACACGGACTAGACCGGGATGTCCTAGTAAACATTAAGGGTATAGCCTTTAAAGACAAGCGGGAGGGAAAAGTTGTTGTAACACCTCTAAGACCCTTCCTAGAAAACCTCGACAAACTACCATGGCCTGCGAGACACTTGTTACCAATGGAGAAGTATACCTTGTTCGGCAAGCCTATAAGAATAGCACACGTGCTAGCCAGTAGAGGATGCCCCTATGGCTGCATGTACTGTATTACCAGCTACTTCTGGGGTCGTAGAATTCGTTTCCGCTCAGCTGAGAGTGTTGTAAAAGAAGTTGAATACCTTGTAGAAAAATATAATGCTAAACAAATAGTCTTCGCTGACGACGAGTTAACCGTTAATAGAAAGTTCATATACGGCTTCGTCGAAGGAATAAAAGAACGTGGACTAGACATAAACTTCGCTTGCGGATCTCGTGTAGACCATGTGAACAAGGAAATACTCAAATACCTATACGATAACGGGTGCGTTGCACTATACTTTGGAGTAGAATCAGCTAGTCAGGAAACATTAAACCGTATAGGTAAGAAGATAACAGTTGAGCAAGCCAAGAGAGTATTCGGATGGATAAAAGAGCTTAACGGCTTTGCTACCGGATCCTTCATATTAGGCTTCCCATGGGAGACTATCGATGATATGAAGAGAACTGTTGAACTAGCAATAAAGCTTGATCCCAACTACGCGCAGTTCACTGCACTAACCCCCTATCCCGGTACGCCATTATATGAGTTCGCGTTGAAGCATAACTTGATAGAGGATTGGAACTGGGAGCACTACACAACTGTTAGGCCCGTTATGAGGGGCTTCTACTTTACACGTGATCAACTCGGCAAGATGATAAAGTATGCTTATAGAAAGTTCTACTTGAGATCAGCTTTTATTATGAGAGAACTAAGAGCCGGCAGGCTCAAAGACCTAGCCGGCGTGTTAGTCAAAGAAGCCTTTAACATGCTTAAAGAAGTCATAGTACACCCCTTGAGGTGGAGATAAAATGGCAAGCATAGAACCCGATTTAAATAAAAATAATGGAAAAGAAAGAGGTGGAATGGGAGCCCTATTAGCGGGGCTAAGACTGTTATTCGATAACCCATTAACAAGAAGGTTCCTTAGAGCAGCAGTAGACGAAGTAGAATGCAAGTACGATGGAAGGAAGATAAAAGCGCCAATAGTATACCATGCACTCTCATCCTATGCTGGAGAATACGTAACCTCATGTCCGGTGAAAGCGAGGTTCATAAGCTTCATAGTAAACAATATAATTAGCCTAGGCGTTAAACTCCTTAAAGGCAAGGAAGAAGAAGTAGTAGAAGCATTAAAAGACCCAGCGCTAAGGAGAGGTATAACACTCGTATTAAAGGGGCTGGGACTCTATGGAGTAACAGTACCACAGCAGCTACCAGCACCCTTCCTAATAGTATGGAACTTCACCAATATGTGCAATCTCAGATGCAAGCACTGCTACCAGAGAGCCGATAAACCATTACCCAATGAGCTTACCCTCGAGGAGAAAATGAAGGTGGTCGACCAGCTGGATAGAGCGGGTGTAGCAGCTATAGCGCTAAGTGGTGGGGAACCAACAATACATCCGCACTTCTATACAATAGTGCACGAGATAGCTAAGAGGGGAATGTATGCTGCTGTGGCAACAAATGGATGGATGTTTGCGGATATAGAGAATCTAGAGAAGGCTAAGAAGCTTGGACTAAGATATGTTGAGGTATCAGTTGATAGTGCTAACCCGAGGAAACACGACTGGTTTAGAGGAGTACCGGGTGCGTGGGAGAGAGCTGTAAAGGCTCTCGAGAACGCTGTAAAGCTAGGGTTAAACCATGCGATGGCTGTAACCATTACTAAGGCTAATATAAACGAGGTTGAAGACCTATTAGACCTAGCGGAATCCATTGGCGTTAAGAGGGTAGTATTCTTCAACTTCGTCCCAGTGGGTAGAGGGAAGGAGAACCTATGGCTAGACCTAGACCCAGTTGAAAGAGAAGAATTCCTTAGAACAATATACAAGGAGATGAGTAAGAGGAAAATGGAGATAGTCAGCACAGCCCCCCAGTACGGTAGAGTATCACTACAGCTGAGCGGTGGAAAAGACGTAGCCCCAACTCACTTCTATGTGGGAGGAGACCCAGTGGTTAAGGCGGTAGCAGAATTCGTGGGCGGCTGTGGTGCTGGGAGAATATATGCTGGACTACAACCTGATGGAACGGTAATACCATGCGTGTTCCTGCCAATACCAGTAGGAAACATACGTGAAAAAGACTTCTGGGACATATGGGAGAACGCACCATTACTCAAGCTATTAAGAGATAGAAGTAAACTGAAAGGATACTGTGCAAAATGCCCCTACAAGAACATATGCGGTGGATGTAGAGCAAGGGCCTACGGATACTTTGGAGACCCCATGGCACCGGATCCCGGCTGCATACTTAACAAGAAGTACTGGGACGAGCTAGTAGAGAAAATGAAGGAGACGCCAACAAAGATAGTGAAAGAGGAGGTAAGCGTTCCAACAGCAACCCGTTAGACTTTTCCCGCTTCCCCCTCCCTCCCCTTTCTCCTAACATGATTACCTGGTTTTTAGCGCTGGATGGGATGGAAGAATAATCTTATATCATAGTAGGTGATTCTTTAGTTATGGGAGAGGTGGAACTAGTAGTGAAGGCTCACATAGCCTATCCTGATGCAAAGGCTTTCCGCACGATCATGGAGTCACTAGCCAAGATAGTTGATGAAGTGGCAATGCATGTTAGCCAGGATGAGGTTAGGATAAAGGCTATTGATCCCGCGCATATAGCTTTAATTGAGATCCACTTACCCTCTACATCCTTTATAGAATACGAGGTGGAAGCCGATGGAGGGGAAGTTGTTGGGGGAATAAGTATTGCTAATATGTTTAAGGTTATTAAGAGGGCTAAGAAAGGAGAGAAACTAGACATAGATATAACTGATGACAACATAATATTAACTATTACTAGCTCTGCCGTAAAGAAATATACGTTTAAGAACATAGAGGTTTCGGAGCCGGAAATACCGGAGGCAGTAATGGAGTTTAATGCGCGAGCACTATTAATAGCTGATACACTGAAGAACGCGTTAAAGGATGCCGAGACGGTTGGAGATACTCTTGAAATAGAGGCGCCAAGCGAGGAGGAACTCATACTCCGTGGTAAGGGTACGGGGTTTACGGAGACGAAGATAAGGACTGGTTCGCCAGCGCTCATTGAATTAGAGGTGAAGGAGGCTAGTAAGTCCTCCTATAGTATAGAGTACTTGAAACATGTTGTAGCATTAACAAAGATAGCCGATACAATTCAACTTGAATTCTCGTCTCAAATGCCTATCCGGCTACAATTCAACCTACCCGGTGAGGGCAGGGTAATATACTTGCTCGCACCTAAATCCTAGCTTATAATAATAGGCGTGATGAACACTCCTGGCTCCACCGACGCCAGCTAGGGTATGGGGAGGGCCAGGACAGCTGACTATTCTTCTCAAGCCCAATGAATGTATAGTATATGGTCCGCGGTATTACCTTCTTCTACAACTAGTATTATCAGCCACATAGATTTCAAGGAGTTTCCACCATGAGCAAAGTTCATTCAACCCATAAACGCCTAACACACTCTATCCTACTAGTGAGATGAGGAAAG
>JALWGO010000017.1 GCA_027038805.1 Thermoprotei archaeon | reverse complement strand
GTTCCGAGAACCATTGGGAGGGGGGAGAAGGGGCCGAAGATCCCCGCTGGTGGTATGAGAGAGGCTATTCCCCCACCAATAACTGCTACGACTAGTGCTGGGAGGGGTGGTAGTAGAAAGCCAACGATAACTGGTACTAGTGCTCCAAGACTAATACTCCCCTGCACTCCGAGTAATGGGAATGCCGGTATCTTCGTTATAACGACTGTGAAGGCTATTAGTATGCTTACCAGAGCTATATACCTTATACTACTAGGCCTAACATGAGAATACTGGCTAACCATATCCTTCTCCTCAAGGAGAGCATTAACTATAGGATTACATGGCCTCCATTAACACTATTATAAATCAGTATAAAAAGCTAACCCGACCACAAATATCTAGGACACGAGAAGAATTGAGAGCATCTAGTAGACACGTCTAGATGTATTTTGCGTACTGGTTTACCGAGTAAGCGTTTCTTAGAGCTAGTTCTAGCTTCTCCTCTGTGTCTATGAGGTATGTGTAGTGGAGGTTGACTAGTTTTAATGCTCCTCCAGGTAAGGGTATTTGGAAGCTTGCTTGTAGTCTTGTTATGTGTTTCTTCTTTTCAAGTACTTTCATTAATCGTTTCAAGACTTTATCATAGGTTCCCGTAACGGCTCTCTCTTCTCCATTAGTGTTGGCTCTGATTTTCCCCTGTAGCTCTGGGTCGGGGCTCAGGTACTCGCTGTACTCCTCGTAGAGTATTTCTATGTCTTCTGGTAACGCATAGGTTTTCCCTAGATGAGTGTAGATGTAGACTAGGTCTCCGTGTCTAAGGAGTTTAGATATATTGTTCCTCAAGATATCTAATGGCATCCCTGTAGCTTCTCTAATCCATTCAATAGGCATAGGCCTCCCTTCGAGTATTGATAGTATTCTTGAGCGAGTAGTCTTCCTCCACAATCTCTCTACGACTTCAGGGTCTACTGGTACATCAACTCCAGCTCTACGGGCAAGCTCTATGGAATCGACAAAGCTATCCACGTCAACTGTATCGGGTGTAATAATGTAGGCAACATATTTCGGGGGACCCCTCCTACCAGTTGCTCTCAGGATCCTACCGTGGCGTTGAATAAACCTTAGGGGGCTAGCAACATTACTCCACACGACCAGTAGGTCTCCCTCGGGTAAGTCTAATCCTTCCTCACCAGCACTCGTAGCTACAACGAGTCTTACCTTAGGGTTCTTAGCCTTCTCTAATACTCGGCGTACATCCTCCCTCATCTTAGCCTTACCATATATTGCTACGGGATTATAATCTCGCAGCCTTTCCACAATGTATTCTGCTACTATCACTCTATCCACGAAGACTATTGCCTTAGTAAAGTCCTCATGGTCTCTAAGAATCCTTATAAGCGCGTCGAGCTTGTGGGCTGGCCTAACCCGTGGATCATCTAACAATGGTTTAACATCCTTTAATAGTTCTGCGAGAAGCGTTGGCTTGCTTAGACTCTCCTTTAAGGCGAGAGCGCCATCACGTACAAGCCATCTTATCCCCGTCTGGATAAGCCCTCTCTCCCGCCCAGTAAAGAGGTTTCTAAGCTCTTCTAGTCTTGCTAGTACTTTTTTCTCTGCTTCGTTTAGTTCTGCTTCATAGACTTCTCCTATCCATGCTGGAACATAGTTTCTTATTCTCGGGTCACTCCAGCTCCAATACCTTATCTCCCCTATATGCTCCTCTATTTCTCGTCTACGACTGCTTGGTATGTAGGCTGATAACCCTAGTCTACGCTTAAATAAGTCTCTAGTCTTCCTCATGAATTCCGCGTAGGCATCTCTACCCGTAGTGTGGTGGCATTCATCTACTACAACAG
>JALWGO010000016.1 GCA_027038805.1 Thermoprotei archaeon | reverse complement strand
ACGAATAGTGGGCTGTATACTTCGCTTACTCTCGGCATGTAGCTTGTCTCGGTATATACTAGATCCTCTACAGTAGCCCTATTTCTTATCAACGCGGATAATAGGTCAACATATTTTGATGCGTTGCACCTTTTACATGCTACTTGTCCTCCGAGTATTTTGCCATCACTTGGATCATATACTATCTTAACATATGCTTTCTCTGCATTGGGCATGAAGTGTGGTTTATCCCACGCTTGTATCCTCATGGCTTTTACTTTGAGTCCCATCTTCTCGGCTCTAGTCTTAGTTAAGCCTACTCCGCCGACGGCAAGGTTTTCTAATTGTAGTATGAATGGTGCTAGGGTTCCAGGGTATTTTTTCTCGTATCCAGCTATGTTGAGACCCGCTATTCTTCCTTGATGGAAAGCTGGTGTTGCAAGCATGCTTACTGTTGGTTTCCCGGTCACGTAGTCTTTTGTTACTATTAAGTCTCCTACAGCATATATGTCTGGATCACTTGTCCTTAGGTAATCATCTACTTTAATAAAGCCCCTCTCATTTAATTCAAGCCCTGCTTCTGCTGCTAGTTGTGTATTAGGTTTCATACCAGTAGCCATTACTACGAAGTCTGCCTCTATTTTCTCTTCTTTTACCTCAACAACTAGTTTTCCATTACTCTCAATTATATTTGATACTGGTGATTCTACAAATACTTTTACTCCGTGTTCTTCTATGATTTTGTGAGCGATCTTACCTACATCGGGGTCTAGTGCTCCCGGTAGGACTTCCTTTAACGCCTCAATTAGATATACTTCTAATCCTAACTCGTGTAGTGCTAGTGCTGTCTCTATTCCTATTGCGCCAGCACCGACTACAACAGCTGTTTTCGAGTTTAACGCTTTTATTCTAATAGCTACAGCGTCTTCCGGTGTCTTAAGAGTATAGACATTATCCAGTTCTAGGGCTTTTTTGAGAGGACCTGGAGCCCAGGGTGTAGAACCCATCGCTAGGACGAGGTTATCGTACTCTACTTCTCCTTCGCCATTCGGTCCCTTATAGTATACTTTCTTGTTGTCTCTATCTATTCTCGTAACGGTTGTTGAGGTGTGGAACTCTAATCCAGGTGTCATTGGCTCCTTTTCAATGATGTCCTCTGGCTTTAAGTATCCTGATATAACATCGGGTAAAGAACAAGGATGGTATATAGGATACGCTCTTTTTTCAAAGACTATTACTTTGCAATCTCGGCAATAGTTTTTAACATATGCCGCTGCGGTCATGCCGCCAGTTCCATATCCTATTATGACTACTTTTTTCTTATTCATCTCGAATCCCCATGTGTAATATATAATGGTTTTATGATTTTAATATCAGTGAAATAAAATAAGTTTTCTGACTTAAAATCTAGATATGTTTTTAAAAATATTTTAATAATTGATAAAAACTGTTTTGTTATTTCCTATAAAAAGCCATTATTTCTTCTAAAAGCTTTTTGCCCTCTGCAGTTTTCGGATAGGTTACTCCTCTTATGGGTTCGGGAAATGGATGTTCTTCTAGATATTTTTTAGGTTTTTCCGGCCAGTTCTCCGGATTGAATCCATGTTGTGCTAAGAATGATATAACCCATCTCTCGGTTCCGAAGCCTGAACACGCTGTCCAGAGCGTTTCACCTTTATTGTGTTTGATTTTGAATGGTTCTGTAAACTTTGTTCCATGGATTGATATGTTTCCTATTTCTAACCAGTTCTTTCTATCTTCTCTGGGCCCCCTATAGGGTAGCCATGCTTCAAAATCTATTGTTCCGGGTCTGTTTATGTCTAGTTTTCTCTCCTCCTCGCTCTCTACTATTCCCGCTTGTTCGTAGTACCATGGAGTTACCCAGGCCCACCGCCATTCCAAGTCGAATACTTCGTCCATTAGATACTCGTATCCTTCTAATAACTTATTACGTATCTCTATTACTTGTTGTGGTTTACCAAGCCATACTATCTCTACACGGTGGAATTCTATTACGCGTTCTACTCCGTGGAGTCCACCAGCCTCCCATCTAAATGATGGACCGCTGTGATCATACATCTTTATGGGTAGGTTTTTGTCCTCTAATACTTCTCTTGAAAAGAACTTGTAGAAGGGCTCACATTGAGCGAAGCATAGGAAGTATGATGGTGGTTTCACGTATTTTTGTAGTTCTTCTGGTGGGATACTGTCGGTTACGTACATGTAGTCTATTAGTTCCTCGTATACACTTATATCATATGATACGGGTAGTGATGCAAATACCATTGCATTTATAGTGCCTTTAAGGTGCCCTGTCTTTAACCCTACTTCCAGTGGATACATTTTCGGGAATATGGCTTCAACGAATCCGAGGGGCTTAACTACTTCCTCTAGTAGGAAGTGTTTTGCCATGTTTATGAAGTAGGTGAAAGCTGGGGTATAGAACCATTGTCCTATTGCAAACCTCTTGATGAATCCTATTTCTTCAAGCATTTTGTTAGGATCTTCGGTATAGGGTGGTGGCGTAAGCTTTATCTTGCTCTCTTTTATTAGCTCCCAGTGTTCTGCTTTTCCACCCCACTTAGCTCTTACCTCTTTTTCACGTAGGAGCTTTAATAATCGATCAATATATGGTTTCTTGAGCTCGCTTTCACTGATAGTATCCAGGTAGACTATAGTTAACCCGTTCTTGAACTCAAGGTTTTTCACAAATGGGAGTTTTAATGAGACTTTATACTCGCCTTCGAGTTCTATTCGCGCATTTACTAATAATATATTTCTTATACCTAAACGATACTTGGGTCCAAGTGTTCGGGCGAGGTGGTTCTTTACTCTGAGGGCTGCATTATGTATTCTTACCTGTCTACCTGCTTCAATTTCCAATTGCAGCTTGTTTTCAACGGCTTTGTAGTTTACTATCTTACTTGCCTCTTCAACATTCCTTACGCCCTTTACTAGCACTTTATTGTTGAGTTCTTCTATTATCTCTGCAAGTTTTTCAATTACTTCCTTTGGTAATTCTCTATTGAACTCTATTATAACAATACCCTTAAAGCGCATAAAGAGGCACCACTTCCAGTATTTACTCTAAGTTATGTTAATTTAAGCTGTTACTAAGAGATATTAAGTATTAATGTTCTTTTGACTTACCTATCTCTCTTAATAACAAGTACGTGTAGTAGGCTGTTTTCGCCTTTATTAAGGAATACTCTTTTAATAGATCGTATAAGCCTTGTTTTTCCATTTTAGTCTTCTGCAGTTCCCTTGTAATTTTATTGAGAATATAGCTTATCTTAGTCTTACTGGCAATGCCGAATATTTCTGCTAAATCTCCTAGTGCTATAGGCTTACTTGTTTTCAAGGTCTTTCTCAACTCATGTAGTACGTCAATAAACTTTCCCTTTCCTCTTAGTTCGTTAAAGAAGGAGCGTAGCAGAATGTTTGTGCGTGCTATCTTGTTTAATTCTTCTTCATCGCCTATGAAGGCTAAGATCCACTCCTTTTCCATGTAGTATTTATTTAATGTTTCCGTCATCTTTAATGATATAGAAGCACGGCTATCAACCCCCCTAATATCGCTTTGAACAAATGTGTTTTCTTCTCCGTCGTAAAATGAGGCTATGATATGGTACTCATCATTAATATTTAGTGTTGCTACTCCCAGCCCAAGTATCCCTAATTCTCGTGACGGCTTCTTTAATTCAATAACCTCCTTATCAAGGCCTAGCTCCTTTAATGATATAATGCGTGTACCCTTTAGATAGTATAAAACATCTTTAACCAATCGTCTTACATCTTCCCATGTATATCCCTCTAAGGCATACAATTGTGCGGCATCATAATCAACAGCCCATAGTAATGGCTCAAAGAGTTTATGCTCCCTCATATTACTTATTTTCTCCTCAACATCACTCCAATTAACTGATGGTAAGAAACCAGAGGCGGAATCCTCCCATAGTATAAAGTATTTTATCGTACCAATACTTACTACTACATACCTTAACGTCTGGAGAGGTAGACGATAGTCTTCTAGCAATCTCAAGAAGACTATAAGGGATGCGAGACCCAGTCTTATATTGTCAACATTGGCTCCCGGTTCAAGTTCATATAAGTACCCATAAGTGTAGTCCTCATAATGTCCACTAGTATTTGTGTTAACTATTATTTTATCGTACCTGTATGTAGTTCTGATCTTCTTATCTGTTCTAATGATTTTAGGGGTACGCGACTCTATACGCCATGTAACTCTATGAGGCTCTATTATTATCTTGTCAAATCCATTACGTGGAGGTGAAACCAATAATTCAATAATTGAAGAGATCTTACCCGCGTTTATATCCGATAGAATATTTGGTTCTTCGTCCCAATGGTATTTTATGTATATATATTGTTGTACTGCTTCAGCTAGAAATTCGTAGTTGCGTAATGCGTTAATAATGGGTTCCTCTACAACCATTCTTTCTAGTACTTTTACAACTATAGCATCATTTCCTAAGTCAAATGAGCCAGCTTGAAATTTTTCGACAAGATCTCGGTGTGAGACTTCTTCTAGGGGTTTTTTAGAGGAGTTTTCTACTAGTACACGTGGTATCCCGTAGGGTGGGCTAAATTCGTAGAAGTTTAAGTAGTTCCATACTTTCTTGGCTCTCTTTGTCGGCTGATAGATTTCGGAAAATAGAGTTCTTGTTTTTTCTATGAGTTTCATGCGGTTTAATAGTTTGTATTCTTTCTTATCTAATTCTAATCCTGCATATATTTTCCATAATCCCTTAAATAACGTGATGTAATCGTTTTCTGGGTTTATGTACAAGTTCTCTAGAGGTAAGTTTATCCACTCTATTAACCCCTCTACTCCTTGTTCTAGTAGTTTTCTATCCCATTTCGAGCTGGGTATAATAATAGATTCTGTAAACGGTATATTGGCTCTACGCCCCTTTCTACCCTCTCGTTGTCTAAAGAGTCTTAGATCTCCTGGTAATCCTATGTGTATTATCCTAGTAACGTATCCTAAGTCTATTCCTTGTGCTAGAGTTCTCACTGTTATAATTGTTTTTATTTCGCCTTTTCTCGCACGCTCCTCAAGTATTTTTCTTTGATCTTTTGGTACAAGGTGGTGATGTACGCCCACCAAGTCTTCGGCTATTGGTCCCAACTTATTCTTTAGTTCACGGTATAGTTTATCTGCTTGTTTTATGCTTTGCGTGAAGACTAATGTTATGCCGTCTTCTTTTTGCATTGTTATGGCTGACAAGATTTCAGATATATCGAAATGGGGGTATGGCAGTTCAACATTCTTTGCCTTCAAGTAATCTACTATTTCGTAAACATGTTTTTTGAATAGATCATAGTCTTCTATATACGATAATATAGTTTCATCTTCTATTAAATATTTATTCTTTTTTACTTTCTCCCAAAGCGAGTTCAAGTTCTTAGCTTGAACTATTATTGTCTTATTTTTCGGGTGAAAGGGTTCTCCTTCAATAATAACGGTTTTTCTCCCTGTAATCTGTGTTAAAAAATCTGCAATGTCTTGGGGATTAGCTAAGGTAGCAGTAAGTATAGCTATTTGTGGAGGTTTTTGCGCAATATGTTTTGATATAATCTCAATTAATGCTAGGAGGAGACCACCACTTCTACTATCATAGAAGTCTATTTCGTCGAGAACTATTAAGC
>JALWGO010000015.1 GCA_027038805.1 Thermoprotei archaeon | reverse complement strand
ATGTTTCAAATATAGAGTTCTTAACTAAATCTTCATGGAATACCCATGTAAGAGTTGAAATCTCAGCATTTATTGCTAGTAGAAAGGTTTCACAAAAATACGATGTCGTTATCAGACTTAATCCAACGATTTGTCCACGATGCATCATGAGGAGAAGCGGCGACTATACAGTATTAGTCCAATTGAGAGCACCCAAGAATCTTCTAAGGGATTTCAGACAATTCATAAAAGTAGCAGAAAAACACATCCCTGAAGAAGTAGCATTAAATATAGTAGACATTATTGATAAGGGCAATAATGTTGACATATTATTCTATGAGAAAGGAGCTGCCAATAAGTTTGTCTCAATACTAAAGCATTTTGGAAACTTTAAGGAAAAGAGGAGCTTTGAAGAAGTAGGAATAGATAGGCACGGTAAGAAGAGGAGGAGAACTGTTATATCCCTTCACTTCATCAAAGAATAACCCCATATAGTTTAGGAACGTAAACCGTTTAAACCCCCGTCTATTGTGTTTTAGCGACAGAATCCTTAACAATGATACGTGGTAAAGCGGGATGACGGGGGAAAGACTCGAGGATAGAATTGTTGGAAGACATGTCTACGGGAACTTATATGACATAGACCCAGAAATCTTAGTGGATGAAGAGAAACTTAAGAATATCGTAGTGGAGGCAGCAAGACTCGCTAATATGACTTTAGTTGATGTTAGGTCTTGGCGTTTTGGTGGTTTGAAGGGTGGTGTTTCGGTTATTGCTCTTGTCTTGGAGAGCCATATTGCTCTCCACACATGGGTTGAATACCAGTATGCTACAATAGACATATACACGTGTGGAGCAAAAAGCAACCCATGGAAAGCATTCAACTATATACTAGAAAAACTAAAACCAAAAGACTACACAGTAAACTATGCAGACCGGAGTAGTAGGCCTAGAAGCTCAGTCCGTGGCGAAACATCATTAAGTTCAGCCGAAACACAGGTCATCACAGCCTAGCTTTCTATCTGATAATTCACCTTTGCCCTATCCTCCTCATGAAGTCGAATACTGTTATTCCTATAACCTTTCCGTTTCTTAACCGTATAACTATGTTGTCGTCTGTTAAGAAGCTTTCATCAGCTTCTTCTATATCTAGGCCAAAATTTATATACAATATATCATTTTGACTATCATATTCAAACCATATCTTATCTAAGTTACCTATTTTGTATTCCTTGGCTTCTTCTTGAGGCTTATCACTCATATCATTCATACTTATTCCCATTAAGCTAGAAATATATCTGGGTTTAAAAGATGTTTGTAATGACTACTACTTGGACTCTTCATTATGTTTTTGTTCTTATCAATGCTTTAAACTCTATTATATTATCATTCTTATAGAATGTGAACTCTACTACCTTGTTCTTTATTGGTTGCAGTAGAGCATATCTCGGCGAGTATATTACTGGTTTAACTAGTTTTATACTAGTATTGATAGGATTTGGTATTGGTTCTAGCTTGTACACTTCTATTCTCTTTATAGCTATTTTTGAATTATATGCTGTTATATCTATCTTATATACGTTGTCTTCTTTAATGTATGACTTCATTGATGATATTAACTTCCTTGTTGTTATACTCCTTCCTTGTTCATCAATTATTCCTCCTACTGTATAGTTTCCAACCTTTGCTATCCATAGAATATATGTTTTATTATACTTGTACGTAAATTTCCTATAAGTTGAGGAAGAGAACCATCTACCATTAAGTTTTGACCAATGGCCTTCAAAGTCGTATGAGAGTTTTTTACCAGTAAAGGATCCTAGAACACTTAACCAATAAGTTGTACCAAGATAGTGGTTCCTACTTGACA
>JALWGO010000014.1 GCA_027038805.1 Thermoprotei archaeon | reverse complement strand
CTCTCATAGAGGGGAGGAGAAAGCCGTGGCGGCTTTACTGAATAGTATTGCTTGGAGGATAAGGAGGCTAGGGTTTATTGAGAAGAGGCTTCTAATAGGATTAATTGCCGGGTTGATATCATCTATTGTAGTAGTATTGTTTTACTGGCTAGTAGTACTAGTTGTATGGCTTTCCACCATACTAGTAGGAGGGGAACCCATAGCTACTAGCGACTTATCCGTAACGGCTATAGGAGCGGAGAGACCCTACCTACTGTTAGCGATAATCCCTCTCGGAGCCTTGTTGAGCGGCTTACTCGTGTATAAAGTTGAGCCCTTAGCAAAGGGTCCTGGAGCAAACATTACTATAAGACTATACCATTACGGTCTTGAAATGCGTAAGAGAACACCAATAGTAAAGGCTGTTGCCTCTGCTCTCCTCGTAGGCTCTGGTGGAAGCGGTGGATTGCAGGGACCTAGTCTCCAGATAGGTGCTGGTATTGGATCAATTATTTCGAGGATACTGGGCTTAAACATTATTGAGCGAAGAATTATGATGATAGCTGGAATGGCTGGTGCTCTCTCAGCTATATTCCATAGCCCCATAGGCTCGGCGTTATTTGCAGTTGAAGTACTTTATAGGAGGGATCTCGAGGCAGATGCTATTGTATCGGCACTAGCCTCCTCTATTACAGCTTACACTGTTTCAGCTAACATCCTAGGCCATCAATGGTTCTTTCCACAAGTATACGCTACAATACCGTTGCTCTTCAAGCCAACCGCTATCCTAACATATATTATCCTAGGAGTAGCTGCTGCTGGATTCACTCTAGCCTACATACGCTTATACCATGGCGTCTCAAGGCTTTTCTGGTGGCTTGAAGGAAAGCATCGTAGACCATGGCTCAGTCCTCTCCTAGGTTCTCTACCAGTTGCCTTCATAGGATTCCTAGTACCCCATGTTATTGGTAGCGGGAGTTCAACGCTATCATCAATACTGGATATGGATTACACTGATTATTCCGAGCTAAGACTCTTGGACATGAATATCGTTATAGCTCTAACAATACTAGTAGTCGCTAAGATAATTGTTACATCATTTAGTATTGGAAGCGGGGGTAGCGGGGGGCTATTCGCTCCAAGTATCTTTATCGGGGGACTCTTCGGAGTACTCTACGGGCTGATATTAGGCTACCCTATAGCAAAACTACCAGTACACGCCTACGCCTATATAGGGATGGCTAGCGTCTTCGGTGCTGCAACAAATACTCCACTTGCAACAGCAATTATGGTTGCTGAAATGGGCGGCAACTACTTATTAATTATCCCAGCTATTATAGGCTCCCTTATAGCTAATGAGCTGATAAAGTACGATACCCTATATCAGGCACAGGTATTTAGGAGGGCTCATCCGCTCACGGCTAGTCTCAGAACAATACTAGATGTAATAGAATTAAACCCCGAGCTAAGGGAGCTCAAGGTAAGAGACTTCGAAGACCTAGAATACCAGTCAGTAACAGTCAAACACAAACTGAGAGACGTGTTAAGAGTTATGAGGGAATACCGCCAGCGCTTTGTTCCAATAACCGATGAACACGGATATCTTATAGGAGTAATAGAGTCTGAAACCCTTAAACGAGAACTTGTAACGGGAGAACTAGATAAAACAATAGCTGAGTCCGAGTTGGAGAGAAACATAGTGTTATTGTATCCCGATGAAAGTATTAGAGAAGCTGTTGAAAGAATATTGCATAAGGGTAAAGACTATGGAGTAATAATTGAATGGGATGAAAAGTATAGAGGAGTACTATTAGTTGAAGACTTATCAATAATAGTATCACGCTACATGTTATCACCAACCCCTAGAACCTAAAA
>JALWGO010000013.1 GCA_027038805.1 Thermoprotei archaeon | reverse complement strand
CTAGTGTATATAGGTTAAGATTCTTTGAGAATAATAATTTCGTTAGGAAAAAATGTAAAGTATGTGGTGAATTCTTCTGGACTAAAAATCCTGCCCTCGAGACATGTATGGATGCTCCTTGTAGTGACTATGTGTTCCCTGAGTTGAACATAAAAAGTCCACCGCTAAGTGTAAGAGATGTTAGAAAGAAGTTTATCGAATTCTTTAAGAGGCATGGTCATGAACCAGTAGAACCTCGTCCAGTTGTAGCACGTTGGCGTGACGACTTATATCTAACCATTGCGAGTATAGTAGTATTTCAGCCGTTTGTCACAAATGGCATAGTCCCTCCTCCAGCAAATCCACTAGTTATTTCACAGCCTTGTATAAGATTAGAGGACATAGATAATGTTGGCATAACATTCGGTAGACACTTGACCAGCTTTGAAATGGCAGCTCATCATGCTTTCAATTATCCCGATAAAAAAGTTTACTGGAAAGACAAAACAGTTGAATTAGCCTATGAGTTCTTTACAAAGGAAATCAGAATACCTGAAGACCAGTTGGTATTTAAAGAATCTTGGTGGGAAGGTGGAGGTAATGCAGGTCCATCTTTTGAAGTAGCTGTTGGTGGTCTAGAGGTCGCAACACTAGTGTTTATGCAGTATAAAATTGAAGATAATAGATACGTTGAAATACCCATAAAAATAGTTGATACCGGATATGGTGTAGAGAGAATAGCATGGCTTACACAGAAAACTCCCACAGCATTCCATGCTATATATGGTAACCTTGTAAACGAGTTCCATAAAAAACTAGGTGTGGAGCCTCTCAGCAAAGAAGAATTAATGGTAGGATTAAAATACGCTTCAAAACTTAATCCAAATAATCCATCATCAATCAATGAATTCGTTGAAAAAGTATCTAAAGAATTAGCCGTTAAGCCAGAGGAGTTTAAAGAGTTATTCTATAGGACGGCTAAAGTCTACGCCATATTAGATCATACAAGAACATTGGCATGGATGCTTGCTGATGGCATTGTACCGTCTAATTCAGGTGAGGGTTATCTCGCTAGATTAGTTATTAGAAGGACTTTACGGGCAATGAATACAATCAATGCTGATGTGCCGTTGTCAGAGCTATTATTATTACAGATAAACTACTGGTCAGAGGATTTCCCAAGATTGAATAGTAGAAAAGACTACATACTTGATGTCATAAATTATGAGGAGGAAAGATTTAAGGAAACATTGAGACGTGGATTAAAAGTAATTAAACGTTATTTGAAAAAGAGAAGAAAACTAGGAATAGACGAACTAATAGAATTATATGACTCGCACGGATTACCTCCGGATATTGTTGCACAAAAGGCGCAAGAACTAGGCATAGAAGTTGACATTCCCACAAACTTCTATGCACTTGTAGCAGCAAGGCATAGAGGCGGTGTCTCGCGAAAAGAGGTAATAAAGTTGCCGCAAGAAATAGTTGAGTGGGCTAAAAAGCTACCTGAAACACGTAGGCTATTCCACGAGAATCCATACATCAAAGAGTTCAAAGCAAAGATAATAGGTATAAAAGACAAATATATTGTACTAGATGCTACCGCGTTCTATCCAGAAGGAGGAGGACAGAAGCCAGATTTAGGATACATAATCTCTAGCAACGATATGGTAAAGGTTGTTGATGTACAGAAGATTAACGGAGTAATAGTGCATGTACTGGAGAGACCATTAAATATAAATGAAAATAGTGTTGTAACAGGACGCATAGACTGGGATAGAAGATTTAAACTAATGAGACATCATACAGCAACCCATATCTTACTCGGTGCTTTGAGAAGAGTTCTAGGAGAACATGTGTGGCAAGCGGGAGCAGAAAAAACAGAGGAGAAAGCACGTTTAGATGTAACACATTATAAAATGCCCTCAGAAAAAGAACTGGAAAAGATAGAAGAATTAGCTAATAAGGTAATAACTGATAGAAGGAGAGTAATCACACGTTTTATAGACCGTAATAAAGCTGAGGCCCTATACGGATATACAATATATCAAGGAGGAGTACCTCCAGATCCAATACTTAGAATAGTTGAAATAGAAGATTGGGATACAGAGGCATGCTTTGGAACACATGTATCAGTTACATCGGAGATTGGTGGTATAAAAATAATTAATGTAGACAAACTTCAAGACGGAGTAATAAGATTTGAATATGTTGCTGGAACACAGCTCGTAAGATACGCAAACAAGTTGGAGAAAACACTAGATAATATCGCATCATTAATAGGAGCGTCTAGAAAAGATATTGATAAGCGGATAAACTCTCTGCTAGATGCATATAATAGAATACGCGAAGAAAATACGTTTATGAAGAAGAAAATAATGAATGATATATTGAATAACATAGTAGAAAACGCTCTCACAACTCCCAGTGGTATAAAATACTATATAATGGATCTCGGCGAGTACCCAGAAACACTAGCAAGCGAAATACTACGCACGTTACACAAGAACGTTACTGATATTCTACTAATATTCATTAAAAAGATTAACAATAAAACACGTCTAGAAATATCTGTTCCCAGAGAAATAAGAGATAAAATCAATGCTCTCACACTAATAAACAAGTTAAGGGATCAAGTCCCTCTTAAAGGAGGCGGAAAAAGTGATCATGCTACAGCAGTAATTGAAATTGACAAGAATAAGCTAATTGAAGTATTAGAAAAAATACTTAAAACATACTAATCAGTGTCAATAATGAGTGTACTACCAAAGCATTACTGTCAATACTATGAGGATTTGTTAAGAATAGAGAGATTAACCGATGCCGCTAAGGATTATAAGTATCTGCTTAACAGGGGATACAATGCTGTACCAGCATTAAATTTTGTTTCAAGCCGATACGGTCTCTCAAAAAAAGAACGCTTGGTCATTTATAGATCAATTCATAGCGATGAAATAGTAAACAACATCTTGAGCAAGATAGTGAAATCTAATGAGTTATCCTCTAATAGGATTGTTGTTGACGGATTCAATGTGCTGTTAACATTATCGGCTGCCCTTAAATGTAAGCAATTAATTAAGGGAGACGATACTTTCATTAGAGATATATTAGGTGTATTTGGTCATGTAGATTACGATTTTCATCTCTTTAGGGCAGCTTTCTACCTAGTTTTATCGCTAAGTATGCTAGATGTAGGAGAACTCGTAATAGTTTTTGACAAAAATGTAAGATGGAGTAAGTTTTTCTCATCAATAATAAATAAGCTTGCATTGAATTTTATACCGTATACAATAGTGGTATTGGCTAGTAAATCTGATAAAAAAATATTATCATTGTCTGGTATCGTGTCGTCAAGCGATGTCGTCATCCTTATGAATGCTAAAAGAGTGTTTGATCTTGCCGGGTACACAATACTTCATGTAATGAAGTATAACAATGTAATTGATATTAACAAGATACTAGGCAATGTAATAAATATTTAAAAATGGCCTCACAACATTTCTTTTGAGGGCCCGTCGCCTAGCCAGGATAGGGCGCCGGCCTTCTAAGCCGGTAGTCCGGGGTTCAAATCCCCGCGGGCCCGCTTTCCTCTTAAATCATAGTATGTTGCATCTATGATGTCGACATATATCCATTTACCTAGGGGGACTTCTTCTTTTATTATAACTGGATAGTAACTCTGAGTTCGTGCTATTGTAGTTCTATTGTTACCAAGCTCGGTAGTTAGGACTTTGGCTTTCTTCCCAACGTATTTTCTATGTGCTCTAAAGCCTATCTTTTCAATTAGTTCGAGAATTTTTCTTAATCTATATTTCCTAATGTGTGGTTTAACCTGAGGTAAGGTGTAGGCAAGCGTTCTTGGTCGTGGAGTGTACTGTGCTATATGAACTCGTTCTATTTCTAATTCTCTTAGCACATTAATTGTTTCCTCGAAATCCTGGTCTCTTTCGCCAGGATGTCCAACTATTATGTCGGTGGCTATCATGATGTCCTCTACTTTCTTTCTAATATATTTTACAAGATACGTGAAATCTTCAACAGTATATCGTCTATTCATTATTTTTAATAAATGATTGCTCCCGCTCTGCAATGGTATATGTATAAACTTGTATACTTTCTGATCTCTTAATAGTTCAACAATATCATCAATAATATTCAATAAATGTTCGGGATTCATCATACCTAGTCTTACCATAAAGTCACCAGGAATATCAAGTATCATCTTTGCTAATTCAGGTAACATATATCTGTGATAACGATCAAGCCCATATGCTCCTAGATCCTGTGATGTAAGCTGTATTTCTCTGGCACCACTTCTAACGGCTTCTTTCGTTTTTCTAAATACATACTCTATGGGATAGCTATTAAGTAATGGACGAGCAATACGTGTTATACAAAAGCTACAAGCCCCTGTACATCCATCTGCTATTGGTATTATAGCTATGACGTTCTTTTGAGGATAGAATACTTTATTTTGGTTAAATTTAATCTTTTTTATATCTTCTCTTATTGCCTTATTTATATCTGTAATCATGTGTGTAGAGAGTAGTGAGTAACGTGTTCCATCTAATGCTTTCTTAACTGTGTAGGGTTGTGCGGAGACAAGGCACCCGGCTACGATTATCTTTTTATTAGGATAAGCTCTTCTTATTTTTACAATTCTGTCTATGATTCGTTCATCAGTGTCTCTGCGTACTGTACAAGTATTTACGACTATAACGTCGGCTTCCTCTTCTCTTACAACTATGTTGTAGCCTCTACTACTGGATAGGTACATCATAGTAGCGCTATCAGCTTTATTTAAACTACATCCATAAGTTTCAAAGTATATTTTCTCCGCTTCAATGATTGTGGTTCCCTCTTGTTAGCCTTTCCTAGTAAGCTTATAAGTCTTCTAAATAGTTGTAGTGTAGAGGGTGTAGAAAAACAATGCCGGTAAAAGATTATAGCTATGAGTGGATGCTTGATAGAGTTTACTCAAAAGTACCAGTTAAGCTTGGTGGGGGAGAAAGATTCGTTCCACCAAAGCCACAGATAGTCTATATACCTGGGAAAACGATAATCAAGAACTTCTCGGAAATAACTGATAAGTTAAGGAGAGAGCCGCGATTACTTATGAGATACTTGTTAAAGGAATTAGCAGCACCTGGAAGTATCGACGATACTGGTGCATTAGTAATACATGGTAAATTCTCGGCTTCCGCAATAAACGTCTTATTAAATAGATTCATTAAGACCTACGTCATATGTCCGAATTGTGGACGCCCGGACACTGTGCTTAAGAAGAAGGGCAAGGTGTGGATACTTGTCTGTGAAGCATGTGGAGCAGAGCAGCCAGTCAAGCCATTCTAATAGTAGAGTTAGAGTTTATTTGAATAAGTTTATTGTAGAAGGAAAATTATTTGTTAGCATATGTGATGAATCGCTTTACGGTAAAAAAATAAGTACAGCTAACGGTGAAATAGTTGTAGCAGAGCCGTTCTATGGGGGTGAACTAGTAGATATAGATACTGCTTTAAAGATAGCTGATGAAGCTTTTTCGGTAAATCTTCTCGGAGAAAAAGTAGTAAATGAAGCATTGAGAAAAGGATTGATCCATGAGAAATCAATTACAAGAATAGATGGTATTCCTTATGCCATTATTGTCTCTAGCTTTTAGATTATCGATAATAGATGTCAGCAATACTAAAATACTGGATATTGTTTACTGTCAT
>JALWGO010000012.1 GCA_027038805.1 Thermoprotei archaeon | reverse complement strand
GCTGCAATAGAGGTAACTTACAGAGATAGTAGTTTACTATTAGATTATGGTGTTAATTTTGACGAAAACGATGTACCACAGTTACCGCTTCATATTAGACCTTTAAAGGTTAAGGGCATTATTGCCTCACATGTACATTTAGACCACATAGGTTCTATCCCGCTACTATATGTATCATCCTCACCAGTATTTGTGGCAACAAAACCCACTATCCAAATGTCAAGATACATGTTAGAAGACTTCCTAAAACTATCCGGATATTATTTACCCTTTGAATATAATGAAGTATTATCTATGCTAGAAAACGCCAACGCTAAAGATTACAACAACATGGTAGAATTAGATGACTTTCAAGTAGAACTAATAGACGCCGGACATATACCTGGTTCAGCTATGATCAAAGTATACATAAAAAACAAAGTATTGTTATATACGGGAGACGTTAACACTATTGAAACCAAATTAACGAAGCCAGCAGATATTTCCAAAATCAAAGATGTAAATATTCTTTTAATTGAAGCAACCTACGGAATGACTAATCACCCACCACGCGAAATAGTTGAAAAAGCATTCATAGACTCAGTAAAAGAAGTTATTGATGAAGGAGGAACTGTACTTGTGCCATCGTTTAGCGTTGGTAGAAGTCAAGAAATACTTTGTTTGCTAGCAGAGCATCTACCATACCTAGACGTATATTATGATGGAATGGTTCGCACTATACTAGACATAATGTTAGAGAATAAGAAGTTTATTTACCGCTCAGACTTATTGGAAAAAGCAGCATCAATATTCAAAAGAGTTAGAGGGTGGAGAGATCGTAGAAAAGCATGGCGTAATCCTAGTGTAATAATAGCTTCTGCAGGAATGTTAAAGGGTGGACCATCACTTTATTATGTAAAGAAGATTTCCGACTCTAAGAAAAACGCAATATTTCTTGTAAGCTATCAAGCCGAGAATACACCTGGTAGAAATATTATTGAAAAAGGAAGAATAAGCGATGAATATCCACTAATAAACGCACGAATAGAATGGTTTGACTTCTCCAGTCATGCCGGTCATAACGGGTTATTAAACATAATACGTGCTGCCAAGAATCTAGAACATCTTATAATAGTTCATAGCGAGGAAGAAACTGCTTTGGCGCTAGCAAATTACTTAAAGGAGACGCTAGGGATTGAGGCATCGGTTCCAAATAATGGTGATACTATAACGGTTGCTTAGACTTCAACAATATTCTTACATTCTAATTCTTTAAGGAAACTATCAAGTTCATCTAATTTTATTTTTATAGTATACAAATATCTCTTTGTCCTCGCCTTAACCTTTGCTATACCCTCTTTCTCTAACTTTTTAACCCTACACTCACTAGCTTGTTTTGCTAACTTCTTAAACTCTTCCTTATCGAATATTTCGACAGGCATTTTCTGAGCCTCAGACGTGGATTAAAGGTACAAGTTTATAAACATTATATTTACCTAAGACATAATGCAGTAGCATCAGATATTCTAGGCATAAATATCAAATATATAAAATCTTAAAAACGTGCACCGTTAATGATAAAACCCCGGCGAATAAATCTCCTTAAAGGAGGGCCCGTCGTCTAGCCTGGTTAGGACGCCGCCCTGACGCGGCGGAGGTCCGGGGTTCAAGTCCCCGCGGGCCCACCAGATATCTCAAAAGATTCTCTAATTGTATTAAACTTACAAGGAATGTTGAATAGTTGAGTGAATATATTGAATCATTCTAAGATAACAAAATAAAATATAGTTATGAATAGTATAGTATAGTGGCAAAAACTTGTATTTTAGGAGTACCCCGAGTGTGTTGAAACATGGGTTTTAGTAAACCATTAATAAAGACACCTCCTCCGGGACCAAAAGCTAAGAAGATTATAGAAGAACATAGAGAATTTGTTGCTACTACCACTCATGATCCCGAGATATTGCCATTAGTTATTGAACGTGGTGAAGGGCCTTGGATTATTGATGTAGACGGTAATGTATACCTAGATTTCTCCACTGGCGTATCGGTAACCAATCTCGGACACCGCAATAAAAACGTTGAAAAAGCAATATTGGAACAATTATCTAAAATATGGCATGCAGCTGGAACAGACTTTTATAATCAAGTACAAGTAGAACTCGCTAAGAAACTAGCATCAATAGCACCTGGAGACTTCCCTAAGAAGGTATTCTTTGCAAATAGCGGCACGGAAAGTGTTGAAGCAGCACTCAAACTATCCCGATACTCAACACGTAGAAAAATATTCATAGCCTTCATAGCTGCGTTCCACGGTAGGACTATGGGATCACTAAGTCTAACTGCAAGCAAGCCCGTCCACAAAAGAAACTATTTCCCAACAATGCCCGGAGTAGTACACATACCCTATCCGAATCCTTACAGAAACCCGTGGCACATTGACGGATACGAGAATCCAGACGAACTAGTCAATAGGGTAATGGAATACCTAGAGTACTGGGTATTCCAACACTATGTACCACCAGAAGAAGTAGCAGCAGTCATAGCTGAGCCCATACAAGGTGAAGGCGGATACGTCGTACCACCTAAAAACTTCTTCCCAACTCTCAAGAAAACCATTGAAAAATATGGAATTCTACTAATAGACGACGAAGTACAAATGGGAATGGGAAGAACAGGGAAAATGTTTGCAATAGAACACTTCAACACGGCTCCCGATATAATAACATTAGCAAAAGCATTAGCAAATGGTGCACTCCCAATAGGTGCCACTATATTTAAAAAAGAACTAGACTTTGAGCCAGGAGCACATAGTAACACCTTTGGTGGACATACTGTTGCATGCGCTGCAGCTCTAGCAACAATAAATGAAATAGAAAAGATATTACCAAATGTAGAAAGACTAGAGAAATTATTCAAGGAAACACTAATCGGACTAAAAGAAAAATATCAACCAATAGGAGATGTTAGAGGATTAGGACTAGCATGGGGAATAGAATTCGTTAAAGATAGGAAAACTAGGGAACACGATATAAGAATACGTAACAATGTAGTAAGAGAGGCGCTGAAAAGAGGCCTAATACTATTACCATGTGGTAAGAGTACTATAAGGCTAATACCCCCATTAAACATAACAGAAGAGCAAGCAAAGATAGGCCTAGAGATACTAGAAGAGTCCGTGAAAGCATCAATACTTTAACTCTAAGGCATGGTGCGTCAAGTGGATCCAAGAGAGATACGTGAACTATTAGAAAACATTATACTTTCTAAAAACATCCCACCAAAATCTAGAGAAGCCGTCCATGCAGAAAGAATCATAAGGATATCATCTGGAGAACGAAAAGAATATTTTTGGATTTTTCGAGGAAAGAATAGAGATTATATCCTTATCCCTGGATACTCGTGTACATGTAAAGACTTCATAATACATGTTATATCCGAGAAAGCTAGAAGACCTTGCTACCACTTAATTGCTCAAAAAATAGCTGAAAAAGAAGGAAAATATGTGGACTTAAACATAGAAGACGAACTAGTAGACGATATATTACTAGAAATATTATGGAATAGCTATTCACCAACCCTCAGAAGAATACTTATAGCCAGAACCTCAAAGAAAAGAAACAGCTAAGGAAGCGAGAGAAGAGGCTGAAAGAATGGGTAAGCGTAGAAAGAGGAGAAAACCAATAATAAGAAGAGCTCCTAGAACGTTACCAAAAGTCTTTCAATGCCCGAACTGTGGTATGAAGACTTTAACCATAGACTTTGACAAAAACACTAAGAAAGCAATAATAAGATGTGGTTCTTGTAAACTCTACGCAGAGCTTGAAGTCCCAACAGCACATCATGAAGTGGACGTGTATGCTAAATTCCTGGATCTATTCTTCGAGGGAAAACTAGAATATACTTTTCTCGAGGAGGAGGAAAGTGAAGCTAAAGAAGAGAGTTCAGAATCAACTATGGAGTAAGGCTAGAAAAGAAACCCTACATTTCGCACTAATAGATCCAGATAAAATAACATGGGGGAATATACAAGATATAGCAAGGAAACTGGAATCAGCTGGCACGGATGCCATATTGGTAGGCGGGAGTACAGGTGTTACTGAGAGCAAATTAGATAAAATAATAATAGAGATTAAAAAAGCCGTAAATATACCAATAATATTATTCCCCGGCAACATCAATGGTATATCAAGACACGCTGACGCGATATTATTTATGAGCCTACTAAACTCTGAGAACCCCTATTTCATCATAAGAGCACAAATGCTGGGCGCCCCAATAATACTAGAATATGGATTAGAACCCATACCAACAGCATACATCATTGTAGGATATGGAGGAGCAGCAGGATATGTCGGGCAAGCAAGACCCGTACCCTTTGAGAAACCAGAGATAGGAGTAGCCTATGCGTTAGCTGCAGCCATGCTTGGCATGAGGTTCATATACTTTGAAGCGGGATCAGGTAGTCCTCAACCAGTACCCTCCACACTAGTAAGTATCACTAGAAAAAGTCTAGGCAAAGAAGCATTTATAATAGTAGGTGGAGGCATACGTACACCTGAAAAAGCCTTAGAACTAGCTAGAGCAGGCGCAAACGCTATTGTAACTGGCACGATATTGGAAAGAGACTTCGAAAAAAGTTTAGAAATAATAAGGGCTCTAAAGAACACTACAAAGGAGGGTTAGTATACTTTTTCTTAAAAGCATTCTCCAAATCAACACCAACAAGATTAGCTACAGATAATAACCATGCAAGCACATCAGCTAGTTCCTCCTCTATACTTTCCATGCGCTCAGATAGTAGAGCATCAGCTAGTTCACCTACTTCTTCTACAAGCCACGTAAAAGTCGCATAAACTCCCCTTTTACTATCCTTTCTATAATAAACACTTCTTATTAATTCCTGTGCTTCCCTAATGTGCATCTACAACACCTCTAAATTACTAGAAACGTGTAGAAGATAAGCCTTAATAAGAACCTAGAGTTAAGACAAGACCAGGGAGAACACCGTGTCCTCACGTAGAAGAAGAAAGACTGGTCCCGGACCCTTTACCGCAGCTGGTCTCGTGAGATTCTATGAGGAAACAGAGGAAGGAGCGAAACTAAAACCAGAATTTGTAATATTTACAGCTGTTGCGATAACAGTAATCGTAATACTATTGAATGTAATATTACCTCTCTATTGATTATAGAATACAAAATATAATATAAAAAATAAGAGTTTAAGTGCGGTAGACCATTATTCCTATAAATCAATTCGTTCTTCTATTGGTCCATTGTTCTAGCATTATATACCAATTCCATGTCTCATCAATTCTTTTCTCCAGTTCTGCTAAATCCTCATCGCTAAGATTTCTAAATCTATCCTGTAACATTATGTATTCTTTCACTGGCTTACGTTTTTCCTTACTTACATACGGGCGGCTTGGTGGACTTATACGGAAGACTCCGTTATGATATTCGAATAGAATCCACATACCTGTCTCAACAGCAAGTTTCGCAACTTTCACCGTTTTATCAGCATCAAATTTCCATCCAACTGGGCAAGGAGCATGTAGATGTATATACTTAAAACCTCTAATACTTGCCGCTTTCTTCAACTTAGCGATAAAGTCGTGTGGGTAGGCTACACTAGCTGTCGCAACATATGGGACTCTATGTGAAACCATTATTAGTGGTAGATCCTTCTTGTGCTCGCGTTTACCCTTCCAAGTAGTCGTCGTCCAAGCACCATAAGGTGTTAAACT
>JALWGO010000011.1 GCA_027038805.1 Thermoprotei archaeon | reverse complement strand
CATTACGGATATCATTTCAGCTATATTGAATAACCCGGTCTGCAGTTTTATGGAGCCCTCTTCACCTAGCCTTAAGAGTTCGCGGGCAATTCTCCATCCCTTTTCTCTAGTCAGCGGCAACAATAGTATACCAGTATCAACTACTAGTCTCGCTGGTAATTTCCCTGGATCTCTCATCTTCTGCTAACCCCTCTTCTTCACGATACTTGAACAACACCTTAATGCTCCCTTTCCCGCCAAACTGGTCTATGAATTCTACTAGGCTCTTAGGCTTCCTCAGCACTATCCCATTCTCAACTGGTATCATTAATAGCTCATCTCCTTCGCGTATCCCATATGCTTCCCTTATCTCCTTAGGTATCGTTACCACATACCTTCTGCCAACCCGTACCCGAACATAGCGTTGCATTAACACTTCCCTAAGACTCATAACCGTGTTCTAAGTGAATAAATGTTTCGGATTAGTCGGTCTGATAAATCAGATGATAACGTACAACTTGTTCTATAGCTGAATAACTATTTATGTTAACATGGTTATGATTGAAGAAGCCAGGGCATTCTTTTAAAAATAGCTTTAAGTTACATAGAAAGAGTTTAGGGTTATATGTGTTGAACTACTTGTTTCATTATCTCCGCGTAGAGCGTTATTGTATCCTCGTATTTTGTTTCTGGTGTACCAGTATAGATTAGGTGCATTCTTAGTGGTAGTTCTTTTTCTCTTACCTCCTTGACCATGAACTCTGCTAGTGCTTGGGCTAGGGGTGTTAGGCTTGGGTAGCCTTTTCCTAATGGTACTCTCTTCTTCAATAGCCTTCTACCAAAATAGATACCTGTTACCTGTGCGAACCTTAGGCTCAGGAACCCCTTACTCAATGGTAGTGCTTTCTTTAATATGTTTAGCCAGAATTCTTTTGTGGCCTCCCTGTCTGCTTGGTGGAAGTTTCCATGCTCGTCTACGTGGAATTCATACATGAACACGTTTTCTAGTTGAAGCGATATTATAACCCTCTCGTCTCCGATGGCTTCTATTATTGCTTTTATCTCATCTATGCTTCCCAATTGTCTACGAGTATACGTGGTCTCGAGAGAGATATACATGTTCTGGGGGGCTTCCTTCAATAATTCCTTTATGAACTCAGCTGCTAGCTCTATATCCTTGTCGCCGCCGTAAACCTTCCATCCGAGGTGGAGGTTGAATATTTCTGCTCCAGCTAGTGCGGCGTTCCTTAGAGCGGCTTTCATAGCCTTTAATACTCTCTGCCTAACAAGCTTGCTATCACTTACAACATTATAGTATGGTGCGTGAGCGGTAACCGTGGTAAACGCTTTTCTAGCAAATTCCCTATAGGATTCAAAGTATTCTGGCCCACGACTCCTCCTAGAGAAATCTGCTGGTGGTATCTCTGTAAGCTTCATTCCCAGTGTTGCCGCTTTTGCTAGTGTTGATAGAGAGTTATATGTTCCCCAATCGAAGAGGAGCATGACTATACACCATTAACTATATTTGTGGAGTAGAAAATAAAGCATTCTATCAAGAACTAATAAAATTTTAATAATAAAATAGTTTTATCTGAGAGTAAAACTAGGCTGTGTTTATAAATAATGTTACTTTTTCTTTGATTCAAGGTATCTACGATACTTCATTAATGCTCCTATAGCTGATACAGCTCTCTCTGGTATCGGGTACGCTGGTATACTGTTGCGGTTTAAGTGCTTCATCGCCTGGTATACGTCTTCTCCACCGATCATTGATACTGTTATCGGCTTCTCTATTCCATCCTTCTTTGCCTCGTCTCTAGCCTTTATTATAGCGTTGGCTAGTTCCATTGGGTCACATACTGCTGTTCTACAATACAATACTACTAT
>JALWGO010000010.1 GCA_027038805.1 Thermoprotei archaeon | reverse complement strand
TGCTATGAGATACCATTGCTTGAAAGAGAATACGAGATAGAAGACTTCAAGACCAAGACACCATTATTTGATAGAACACCGGGCAAGTATTTTACAGCATTTATAACAGAACATGGATTACTTAAGCCTAGTAGAATAGAGGTTAAGAGAGCATATCAACAATTCCTCGAGAAAGTGGTAAGATAGCGGCCTGGAATACCTAAATAAGGTATCGAAAAGTATGTACGAGTATAAAACTTGGAGAATAAACTCGTTATAACATCGCTATGCTGGTGAAGAAGAATACAAAGAATTATTTTATCTTCGAATACCATGGCAGCAGCACCATAGCGTTTTATACTATGGTGTGTAAGAGTTATACTTGTAGTAACACGTATAGCTAAGTAAGAATACCCAGACAGTTGGTGTTTACGTCTTGTCTAGGATAAGTATTGAGGTTAAAGCTTCCAAGAAGTATAATGAGGAATTCGTTAAAGAGCTTAATAAAGCAGTTAAAGATATTGTTGAAGGCCGAGTTAAGAGTTTTGAGGAACTCTTAGAGGAGTATAGTGTTAAGAAGGTAGCTAAGCCTAACCCCTAAGGAGTCTCTCAGCTTCCTTGTAAATCCAGTCTCTATGACCTACAAGTAATAGATATACTTTCTTCTCTAATGGATTCACAGTATAAATAACCCTATAATCTCCTACACGCAGACTATAAACCCTAAACACGTTATCTTCTATTCTTATTATAAGTCCTCTTAACAATTTACCCTTAAAGGGATCTTCCTTTAGAATATTTATTTTCCTAATAATTCTAGTAGCAACTCTCTTCTCTATTCTTCTAAGATACCTTTCAAAACTCTCAGTAATTATCAGAGTCCATGACAAATTTTCCCACTCTTATTGGCTCCCATCTTCCTATATCAGTATATATGTATTGAGCTTAAATCTTATCGACAATAGGTAGTAAGACAATTTGGTTGATTTATGACTGAGATTACTTATTTAATAAAGCTTAAAAGTTGAAACCGCTTATATGAATTCCTTGATGATTTCAGCTCTGAGGTAACTGTAATAAACTCAGAGAGCGGCATTAAAAGATAATAGACTATCACCCTCAAGACGAAGAGCGTGTTGGACTCAATGTTGACTAATAATCTTCTGCGGTGATGGATTGTCTTGAGGCTTAGGATTAATAGTTTTGATGCTGAGCCGCTTTTGGCAAGTGTTTTCTGTTTTATTGAGCGTAGTCGTGAGTCTTTTCGTGGTGTTATGGATTATCTTGCTAGGAGGTATAGTGTTGTCGCTAAGGCTTTGCCCATGCTTAATGCTTTGGGTTTGAGTGTCCTGCGCAATTACTTGTTGCTTGACTATATTGTTTACGAGTCTTGTGGGCTAAGTGTTGAGAGATATAATTGTCTTCGTAAATGGCTTATTAGGATTCTCGTCTATGAATATGTTTTCCGTAAAATAGGTTTTAATAGGATTGAAAGATTTCTCAACAAGACTGGTATTAGCAGGGATTGCTTGGAGGAGACCGGAAAGTTCGACTATAATGCTAGTCTCGTGAGGAAAAGACTTGTTGATAGGCTTAGTATTAGGTATTCTATTCCGAAATGGATTATAAATTATATTTTGGAGAACAAGCTTGTGCGGGATGAAAGAGAACTTGAAGAACTCGTTAAGGCTCTCCACGGCCCCCAGCCTACTTGGATTAGAGTTAACTTGTTGAAGACTAGTAGGGAGAGACTTGTAAAAGTACTTGAAGAACATGGTGTATTGGTTGAGGAGGACCCGTTATTACCTGATATGCTGCTTGTTCTAAAGGGTAAGGAGAAGCTTAGTCGTTTAAGAGAGTATCGTAATGGATTATTTGTGTTTCAGAATCGCGCAACCGCTCTTGTAGCCCATGTATTAGAGCCAAGGCCTGGTGAAGTTGTTTATGACCTGTGTAGTGCTCCTGGTGGGAAAGCATTCCATATTGCTAGTATAACTGGTTGCGAATCCTATATTGTAGGAGTAGATGTTTCTAGGAGAAGAATAGAGACAATGAGTAATCTCTCAGAGAAGCTGGGGGCAACTAAATGCGTAGAACCAGTTGGAGCTGATGTATTGAAGCCCCCGTTCAATAAGAAGGCTAAGTATATTGTATTGGACCCTGACTGTACGAGTATTGGTAGGATAGGTCATTCACCAGAGATTAGGTTGTGGATTACACCAGTAGATATTGCTAGAATGACTAAGCTGCAGGAGAGGTTATTGGAGAAAGCTGTTGAGCTCGGTGCTCGCGGTGCTAGAATAGTTTATTCTACTTGTACGATAACCTTGGAGGAAAACGAGGGTGTAGTAAGCCGTGTTCTCGGAAAGTACTCAATGCTTAGATTAGTTGAGCCTAGAATACCTCTAGGGGTTCCGGGTATGGGTTTAAGAGAAGCGCGTAGGCTTTACCCGCATTTGCATAAGAGTATTGGGTTTTTCTTAGCATTACTTGAGCTTGGGGGCTAGGTTCTGCTTTCTTGCTAGTTCTATCATTTTCCTTATATCTAGTATTTTTAGCTCTGTTTCCGGAACTATTGTTTCATCTGGTACTATGAGTATTTTCTCGGCTTCCGGATAATTGTATAGTTTTGATTCTATTCTTTTTATTTCACTCCTAGATATCTTGTTCTTCCACTTTACTTCTCCTACTATTCTAAGCTTCTTGTACTCTACTAGCCCGATATCTATTTCATCTGGCTCTAGTATCTTTACTGTTTTAAGCCCCCAGGCCTCGGCTAGTAAGCGTTCAACGAATTGTTCTACTAGTAGTGGGAGGTATTGTGAAATAGCTTTTTCTAGGAACCCCCATGGAAGCTGTATGTCGAAGTGCTCGTACCTAGTGTGTAGATAGTATTGTATGCTTGTTAGTGGAGATACATGTCTGTATACGTGTCTTCTCTTCTTACCCCATACTGGTATTCTTTCAAGTAATCCGGTTTTCACCATTATATCCATATACTTTGTTATCATCGAGGTCGTTTGTTTGGGTAATAAGCCTCTACTGTAGAGATATCCTGTTATCTCGGTTAGCCTTGTTCTCCCGGCTGCAACTGCTTCTAGGATTGCATTGAATCTCTCCACGGCTACCTGGTCTTCTTCGCTTAATACCTCACCTACTAGGCTTTGAGCTATATCTTTCCCGCCGATAACTATATCCATTATTTTACGGTCTATGAGAACGGGTTCTTGATAAAATACTAGGGTTTCAAACCACTCTTTACACGGCTCAACAGTCCACTCGTGCCTCAATAAGTCTATGGGGGATATCAGTCCAACTCTGTAGCTAGTGAACAAGCCTTTGAGTGGAGCATCTACTCCTTCAATTAGCCTCTTATGGTAGTGAAGAGTCGATGTTATAAATACTAGTTCACCACTACATTCTCCAGTTTGAACTATATCGAAGAATACTGGTGGTGCTCTATGGAATTCGTCTACAATAACTTTATCTAACCTCCTACATAATCGGATAAAACTTCTAGCATCAAGTTCCAAGTCCTCTACCGGATTATAGAATAAGCCTCCTCTCCTAACAATAAAGTAGTCATAGTCTCCTAGTACTAGTCTCGCATAGAATGTTTTACCTGTCTTCCTCCTACCATAGAGAAGCCTCCTACCCTTACTCTTAAGGAATTCTTCTAACCTCTTGCGGCGAATAATACTCATAGTATCATACTCTCAGTATCATACTGATAGTATCATACTAGATAAGCTTATCTCTAATCCCATGAGAATCACTTATTAACCCATAAACCTCCTCTCAAAGCAAGACCATAACTGGAATTAATACTGCATTCGGTGGCGAGCTATTGATTATCGAGATTGTTACTGTTTTGTTTGGATTAATGGGCTTGGGAATTCTATTGAAATATATTGCAGTTAAACACTTTAGCATACTCAATTATTTCATTGAATTCTTTACCAAAATACTATACTATGGGCTCCTACCCCTCCTATTTTTCAACATATTTTATAGACGGGGCCTTGATATAGCTGATGCAAATATATTTATTATAGTATCAGCCTATGTTCTATCATCACTAGGCATACTATGGTATATGTTCCGAAACCTTGAGGAGGGAGTAAGGAAGAGTCTTGTAACATCTTCTATATTCTCTAATGCAATATTCCTCGGATTCCCCATACTATACTTCCTCTACAATGACGTAACCTATGCATCACTCTATAGCTTAGTTCTATTATCATATAATATAGCCGTTGGAGGACTCCTCGGAGCTGAGAAGAGCATTTGGAAAAACATTATCAAAATACCATTAATATACGGCTTCCTCGCGGGAATGCTAGCCCACTACTACTATTCCAGTATAGGAGAGATCTTAGTAACCAATACGTCAAGCATAGTCTCTAGTCTAACAACCTATGGCTCAATAATAATAGTAGGTTTTTCAATGCCCCTAACAACACACGTGATAAGAAGGTATTGGAAGCTTATCTTCTTTCAAGCAATATACCGTTACACTATATCACCACTAATACACTATATCCTACTTCTAGTATTCCCAATACCAGTTCAAGGATTCTACCAGCTACTGGTAGAAGCAATAATGCCCCCAGGCCTCATAAACACTGTTCTCGCAAGAATACATAGATGGGACTACGAGTATGCTGCTTCGGCAACACTCGTACTAACACTTACAACCCCGCCAATAATAGTATCTCTTAGAGCCATAGGACTAATATAATAGTAGGGTATGAGTACAGGTTACATACTCATGAACTGCGATATAATTGTTGATGGAGTACTAGTAAAGGTTAGAGACTATTTATGGATAGTTAAAGGATGCTACCATCCTAGAAACCATGTAATAGCTTTCCCGAGATACGGGTTAGATAATACTAAGATCAAAGAGTTTAGTGAAAGCTATAGGATTGCAAGAGAATACGGGTTCATATTATTCGATGAAAACCTTGATATGAGTATTCCAGCAATACCGTTAAACCTAGTAGAATATTGTCTCAACCCATTCAATAACGATCCAAGACATTTGGGAGCGTTGGGGGAGAAGGCTTGGAGGCTAAAACAACTAATAGCAGAATACGGGGGTATAGACTTAGAATACATAGGAGTTACCGGTAGCTTGCTCGCAAAAAAGGTTCTACCAGGCCTAGAGGTAGGCGATATTGATATCATTGTACGGGGTAGAGAAGAGTCAATTAAAGCTTATAGAGCGTTGAAGAAGCTTAGAGCTAATGGAATAGTTTCTTCAATTAACTCCCCGGTTTACCGAGAACTAGAAATACAAGACCCTAGGACAAGACTAGAACTCATGAGAAAAAGAGTTCTCGAAGGATTATTCGATAAAACACCATATAGTATAAGGCTAATACCATGCCTTAAACAAACAGAGAAAACAAGTAGAATCAAGCGATTAGGATGGTGGACTGGTACTATAGAAATAGTTGAACCCATACAATCATACATAATGCCCTACCAATACAAGATTAAAGTAATCGGAGAAAACAGTAACGAGAAACCACGAGTCCTCATAAGCTACCGTATGAGGTTTAGCGAACTACCACGTGGACTAATATTATGGGTTAAAGGAATACTAGAATACCATGTAGACGAGGGAGTATTGAAGCTATGCCCGGATCACCCTGGCTCGAAGGCGAGAATCCAAGAGACCACGACCTAGTTGAAACCAAGGACAACACGATATATGTTGTAGTAGGAAACCAGCATCCACCAGACAGTATTATGTGCTATCC
>JALWGO010000009.1 GCA_027038805.1 Thermoprotei archaeon | reverse complement strand
ATTTAAAACCCATGCCTACGTATCTAGTAGGTAAAAGATGTTCTCCCAGAAGTCTTTAGGGGTGCCGGATTTGTCTATTAGGGTGTATTTTCTTGGTACTGGTGGGGCTGGATCGCATTTGAATAGAGGTTATCCCGCATATCTCGTTGAGACAGGGGATTCATTGATACTAGTTGATGCTGGTATGAGGGTTGAGTCTAGGCTCCGCGAGCTGGGTTTCCGTACATGTGATCTAACAGCTGTAGTGATCTCCCATAGACACTATGATCATACTGCGGGATTACTGGGTTTACTCGACCTACAACTAGAGGAGCAGTGTTCTAAGCCGTTGAACGTCTATGCTCCAAGCGATACAGTGGACCGCTTACTAAGCGTTAAGGAATTACTGGGGCCTCGTAGTGCCCCAAAGCCCATGGTAAAGCCTCTCTCCTACGAGGAGGCATCAGTCTTATCGTTTAATAATACTCGTGTAGAGGCTTTCCCCGTAGAGCATAGTGTGCCTACTCTAGGCTTCCAGATAGAGTATGGAGGCATTAAAGTAGTTTACAGTAGTGATACGAGGCCTTGCAGAATAATTGAAGAAAAAGCAGGCAATACCCAACTATTATTACATGAGGCAAGCTTTCCCGAAAAACTACGACACATAGCGGAGCTCGCGAAACATACAACAGTGAAAGAAGCCATAGAGATAGGTGGAAGGGCTGAACTATTAGCACTTATCCATATAACACATGTAGCAGAAGAAGAGGCAAGGAAAGCCGCGGGAAAGAGGGTGATAGTGCCAGTTGACGGTCTCGTCATAACCATCTCTTAGTGTTGCAGGGAGAATACTCCTATCTCTTATATATTTTATCGGAGAAATATATCTAGGGCTACGAGATAAGAGAGACGAGGCATAACCTAGAGCTCATACCCTCGGTATAGCATTGAGGCTGCGAGAGAGGGTGAATCATGTCTCTAGTCTGGGAGCCCAAATGGGTTAGGAAGACTCTTGAAGAATATGGTATAAGGATTACAACATGTGTTGACGAGAACACTGGCCTCATAATGTGCCCTGTATGTAGCGATATAGATGAATATTGTCCGCCCGGGAAAACTACTTCGAGGACGCCAGAAAATACAGGTGTATTCTTCACCCTATATGATCTAATATGGCATATAATAGCGCATGCCCGCGGAGAGTGGATAAAAGCGAAGAAAGCCGCTAAGATACCAGTCGAAGTCGAAGAAGAGGAAGAGGAAGAATAAAAATGATTTTTCCCTCGTCAATGAGGTCTATTCTGATTTAACGCTGTGTATAGGAGGAGGTTAATGATTGTTCATAGTTGCAGGCAACCCTACTATAGATTATGTTAACGGGGTAAGGAGGCCCGGTGGTTTTGTATTCTATGCTAGTATTGCTCTTAGATTAGTAGACGAGAAAGTGGGAGTAATTGGATGTATAGGTAGTGATTACCCGTTAGAGTATTTGAGTATTCTTAAAAGGCTGGGAATAGACTTATCTTATCTGAGAACTTGTTCTACGTCAACTGTTTTTAGACTAGAATACTATGATGATTCTAGGATTCTTAGACTAGATTCACAGGGTGAAAGAATACAGTTGAACGGTTATGCTTTGGACGGAAAGTATAATCCTACAGCTATACTCTTGGGCCCCGTTGCTGGTGAGCTAGGAGTAGAGGATATAGTCTACGCTAGAAAAATCTCCGACAAGGTTGTAGTTGAAGCACAGGGCTTTATTAGGAGATTTACTAGGATGGGCGAGATAGTCTATGAGTGGACTAGTGATTTCATTGAAGCCCTTAGAGGTGTCATGCTGGTTCATGTCTCAGAAGATGAGGCAAGAGCTTTGGGGGACATTGAGGAAGTAGTCCTATATCTTTCAAAACATGCACGTATTGTAGCATTAACAATGAGTTTTAAGGGAAGCCTAGTAGGATACAATAACAGCTTATACCATGTAGGAGTACCCAAAGTATACGTGGGTGATCCTACTGGTGCTGGAGACACCTATACTGCTGTCTTTACATCATACTTGCTGAGAAGAAGAGACCCGGTTGACGCAGCTAAATACGCTACAGTTGCCGCTGGATTAAAGATCCATCGATCCACTTATACTCTTAAATGGTTTAGTAGAATAGAGCTTGAAGAACACGTTGGAGCAGTAGAGGTTGAGAGAATATACTAGTCGTCGACAATTATATTAGAGAATAATTCCCGCATCATCTCATCAAAGAACTCCCACTCGAAGAACTCGTCTATTTTCTCGGGTTCGGGTTCTACCTCGTAGCCTATTAGTTTCCAGAAATACTGTTTAACCTCGTCTTCGGGTCCAGTGATAAGCCATTCTATTAGCTCTATATGCCTCCTAACATCAGCCAAGTCTACTTTACCATAGAATCCCAGGTAATGTGATATAAAGTCTAAGTTGAAGCCTATATTGGTTTCAGAAAAGTGTTTTCTAGTCCAAAACGCCTCGTGTAATCTATGAACCCATATATTCCCCTTAACCTTTAGGTACCTTCTCACATGGGTGTCCCAGTAAGCGTCTTGGACTAGATGCGCTATTGTTCCGGGAAGGTATTCTATTGGAACATGCTTGAATGCTACGTTTACTGCTCCCCCAGTAAAGTATAGTGGTTTATGGAGTATTGTTTTAGCTGGCTCTAGGTCAACTATATATGATATTAGTGCTTGAGTATTATCCATATATTTCACTGTAAAGGCGTAGTGAGCTCTAGGATGCATCGTAGACTATCCTCTAGGGAGACCTAGGCTATGATGCTATAGTGTTGAAGCAATTGTGTCCTGGACATGTGAGACTAGTTCTCCTAGACCCATCTCCCTCCATAGTGCTTTCCTACCTACTAATACGATGTTCTTTTCCTCTAAGACCCCCACTATATCGTCCACATACTCTTTGAGTTCGTTAGAGTTTATGCATGCATATTTAGCTAAACGTGTTCTCTCCATCCTCACCGGGCCCTTAACTATGTTCATCTTCTTTAACCTACTGAGAGTTTGTTCATGGAAGCCGGGTCTCAGTCCCTCTTCACCATAACTTATTATTGATGTTACAGCATAGTGTCCTTCTGCAAATGATTCGAGGAGCTTTGATGTAAATACTATAGTGTGTGGTAGTATAGCTGTTCCTCCATGATATCCTATAGTCCATTCCGGAGGCTCGCCTTCTACTACCAGAGATATTGCAGCCATATGACAGTAGACTGGTCTAAACGACGGCGGCTCGACACCTAGTTTTCTGTGGGCATCTACTATGCTTAATGTATAGTAGAGTCTCTTATACTCTATTCTCTGACCATGATAAGTTACAGCTACACCACCAATACTCTTCTTAAAGGATTCATGGATATGCTTATACCTTAACCTCCTCTCCCATAAGCTTAGAGTCCTAGACCAGCCGCTAACGGGATAGTAGCTGGGAGAACGCCACCTTAGAGGCCAAGGATCATCCAGTTTACTGACATCAACTCCATGTGGCCTACCCCACATCTTCTCTTTAAGTGGCCCAGGCTTCAATAACAACGGCTTATATTCAACCTGGTGGAAATTAGCATCTAATCCTATTTCTTCAAGCTTACCTATATCCTTGGAATCGAGAAATACTGGGAAAGCATCAACTGAGAAACCACTAGCTATTTCGCCACGTGCTAGTCCACCTAACACGAAATCGGGTTCTATTAAAACTGGTTCCACGTCAAGCATGTTTAAAGCTTTAATCACTAATAGGCCCGTTAATCCTCCCCCAACAACAACTATCTTATCAGACACCCCTAAAACCAAGGTAACCTAGAAAACCTGAGAGTTTATAAGCAAATAGACTAGTGAGAAGTGAAAAAGGGCCTCATCGCAGCCACCCGAGGCGCCCTTCAACATAAAAACTATTCCCCCAACATGTTCCAAGACCGCGGCCGCTAACGGCCTTTTAATCCTTACCAGGGGGATTCTATATATGACTATATTTTCTACATGTTCTAGGAGATTACAGTATCCTTATTCTCCTCTATGTCCCCTCATAGGAGGGTTACTTGTTTATCCCAGGTTTTCTAGTTTATTGCTGTAAGCTTGTGAGTGTGATGCTGTGATTTATTGTGATACTTATATATTCATATTGCTTGGTTTTAGTGTGTGCTTGTATGCTTGGTTTTATTGTATACTGCCTCGGATGGCTGCTCGGCCAAATACATATTATTGTTTTCTGGGGTAATAATTCTTTCTCTAAGAGGCAAAAGGGCCTCGTATACATACGTGGTTGTCTGGTTTATACTGCTAGTGCTTGTTGCTCGTGTATTATTGATACAGGTATTGCGTCTGAGAATACGGGTTCTTTCTTCATTATTGCTGTCGGTATTGATAGTGCGTCTAGATCACTCTTCCATAGCATGGACATTATAGCGTTTACCAGATCGTTGTCTCTTGGAGCCTTGCCAACGAAGAATAATTTGCCGTTAACATATATTTGGGGTACTTTGAGCTCAGATAAGCGTATTGGATCATATATCCAGAGTTGGTCTACTTTAACTATAACCCATATCCCATATTCTCTTCTTATTTTCTCGGCTACTCTCCAGGCTGTTTCAAGGGCTCTATCGCTTTCCTCGTTGAAGCCCAGGATAACTAGTACTTCTACTTGCATTGCAGACATGGTAATCGTCCCTCAAACCCTAAGTTATGGGTAAAGAAGTATGTTTTAACTTGTGTCCCCCATAATATTCGGGGGTGAGTGTAGAGTGTCCTCTATCATTTTTAGTGGTATAGGCCCTCTGGGACCGACGACTGCACGTGGCTCGCGAAATATGTTACGGGTAGTTTATGCATTATTTAATATGCGGAATCTTGCTATAGAGAAGTGTGAGTGGCTTAAACAAAAATATAGAGCTGAGTGTGAAGTAGTAGATTTTTGCAAAGATAAAGACTTACTCTTCACTATAGATTCCGATCTAATAGATGTTGTTGAAGAGGGGTACTGCTATGCAGTTCTACTTCTTCTCCCTAAGACGCTTTAATTTTCTCGCAAACTTTATTGCCTCTAAAGTGAATTCATAGTCTACCGGATAATTGATTTTGCCCTTACGTTGCTCTCTCACGAGTAAATAGTATGCTTCAAGAACCTTGCTCTCGGATACAATATTATTTGATAATAGTATTTGTGCTGCCTGGGATAGAGCATAACTCCTAGATACGGTAAATGCTTGTTCTATTCTACTTTTACGGATTCTCTCTTCGCTTGTAGTGTCTATGCTTGTTTTGGTACTCAAAACTTTTTGCTCCTCCTTTAGAGAATATATAGTATTACCGCTATAAAAACACCTTATATACGCATATAACTACTTTAAGATACACGTATTTTTCGGCTAAGAAAATAGAATCCTTGACTTTAATCTACGTAGCCGCTAACTCGGTCTCCCTCTTCTCCCAAGACACTATGTTGTTGAAACCCCCAGCAACACCTCTATCATAGCTTTTAACCGGGATACTTGTCTCAACAAACTTCTTGTCCTCCAAATAGTAGTGGCATGCTGGAGTATTTTCCTCTACCTGTATTCTTCGGCGGAAACAGAAGTATCCTTTACGAGTTATCGTGAGGAATACGCATGTGCTACAAGTTGCTATTGGCTTTAATGGTAGAGTTAACTGTCTCTTCTTAGACTTTGAACGCGTTTTACGGGGCACTCTTATTACCAGTAAGTACTGCTTCTTACCCTTGACTGGGTTTAAAATGGTTTAGTCAAAAGTATTACGAC
>JALWGO010000008.1 GCA_027038805.1 Thermoprotei archaeon | reverse complement strand
AGGTAAATTCATGAAAGTAAGGTATCCTGCAGTAGCAGGTTATTTTTACGAATCTGATCCAGAGTTATTGAAGAAACAGATAGAGGAAGTATTCTTACATCCTATAGGTCCTGGCTCACTGCCAACGATAAACAACAGTAGAGTAAAGACAAGTATAGGTTATGTATCACCACACGCTGGCTATATTTATAGTGGTCCCGTAGCTGCACACACCTATTATATGTTAGCTAAAGAGGGTAAGCCGGATACCATAATAATAGCTGGACCAAATCACACAGGTCTTGGTGCTGGAGTATCTATAATGATTGAGGGTGTATGGAAAACACCTCTAGGCGATGCCATAATAGATACAGAGCTTGCAAAAAACATTGTAAAGAACTCAGAGTATGCTGCTCCAGACGAGTTAGCACACATGGAGGAGCATTCAGTAGAAGTTCAAATACCCTTCCTACAATATCTCTTTGGCGATATAAAGATAGTTCCAATAATCTTGATGCTCCAAACACCTAGTGTAGCAAAGGATTTAGCTAATGCCATAAATAAGGCCTCAGAAGAACTCGGTAGAGACATTATATTTATCGCTAGTACGGACTTTTCACATTACGAGCCGCATGAGATAGCTTCTAAGAAGGATAGAATAGCTATTGACGCTATCCTAGACATAGATCCTGAGAGACTATATAGAGTAATAGAGAAATATAATATTTCCATGTGCGGTCCCGGACCAGTAATGACATTATTATACCTTGCAAAAATCTATGGGGTTAAAAAGGCTGAACTACTCAAATATGCTACTTCTGGAGACGTAACTGGAGATAAGAGACTCGTTGTAGGCTATGCTTCAATAAGGGTTCCTTCAAAGTGAATAAACTAGCTGAATACACCCTACATTACCCAATACCCATGTTCGGCGTGCCACTAAGAGGAAGAAATAACCCAATATATTCAGCTATAACAGTTAAGCAAACTAAAGTATTTGTTACCGATAAAAAAGAAGAATGTAGTAGTATACCTCAAGTAAGTAAGCTAATTGATATATTAGAGGAAGAACTTGGAGAGAACCTTAATATTAAGATATGCATCCATAATCCAGATTACTCTCTCCCATATATATCGCATTACTCTATTTCTACAGCAGCATTATCCCTCCTATTATCTGAGCTTTTTGAACTAGATATAATAGATGTAACAGAGTCGTTAATGGGCATCGAAGTAGAATTCTTCGATCACGTGCTAATACAAGTTATACAAGCTCTACGTTTATCAATTGTTAGCAATAGCCCACTACTATACAGATATGGTGAAAAACCCGTAATAGTAAAGGAGCCAGTACCTTGCTGTATGTCATTTAGAAAAATCAGTGTTAGTAATGAGAAAAATTACACCAAGCAACTCGTTTATAGTATAGGAGATTATGATAGCGAAATAGGTGATCTCGTAACAAAAATAGCTGGTTTAACAGTAATAAAAGCCTACAATACTATCCATGATACAAATCGTGATCTAATGCTGATTAACACCTATTGTAGGATTGAAAACATGTTATGGTATCTAGAATACAGCCTTTTACCTCATCCCAAGGGCTTACAAGAAATATGTAACAAGTGGATACCAAATATAGGTTCACCAATACTAATTTCCATCACGCTTAATCGCGATGAGTGTAAAGAAGGTGTAAAGGCGTTATGTTAACGGTACTGAAGATAGGGGGTAGTATTATAACAGACAAGTCAAGACCATATAGTATTAGGAAGGACATCATTAAGAGAATAGCTAGAGAGGTAAAACCATACGTAGAGACAAGTAATAAACTGGTAATAATACATGGGGGAGGTAGCTACGGTCACTACATAGTAGATCTCCACAAAAAACTAGGTAAAGAGGAAGACGCCGAATACTATAGTAGAGTGACGATTGCTATGAATGAGCTATCTATTAGAGTAGCAGAATTATTTAGGATAGAACATCTCCCCGTAACTGTAATAGCCTCTCACACCTTATTTGAACTAGATGATAACGGAAATATAATAGCCCACGACTTATCAATTATACGGAGGCATTTAGATAAAGATATTATTCCAATGCTATATGGTGACCTAGTTTTAGGGGAGAAGGGATTTCCAGTACTATCTGGCGACGATATAGGCTGGTATCTTGCTTGCAAGTTAAATGCTAATAGACTCTTGTTTGCTACCTCCGTTGACGGTATATATACTGGTCCAGTAGGTCGGAGCCCTATCATAGACGTAATAGATTTCAAAGAAAATGGAGCAATAAACGCATTTTTCGACAACACACAAGACGTACCCGTACACGGGTACGATGTTACTGGTGGAATATGGAATAAGATAAGATCGGCAAGGAAATATGGATGTAAGAACTTAGACGTCTTAATATTTAATGGATTAGTAGAAGACAATATAAGGAAAGCCCTACTAGGAGAGAGAATAGTGGGTACAAGGGTGCTATTGTAGTTGTCTGAACAAACAAGGACGAGAAAATTAGAACACATAGAAATAGTCTTAAAAAAAGAAGTAGAACCGCAACGTACGACTCTTCTAGAACAAATATATCTTGAACATAATTCATCTCCAGACCTCAGTTTTGACGATATAGACTTATCATCAATGTTTCTGGGAAGACGTATAGCAGCGCCAGTTATGATTGCTGGAATGACTGGTGGTCACCCGGATACCACTAGGATAAATGGAGCATTGGCTGAGATTGCAGAGGAATTAAATATAGCTATGGGTGTGGGGAGTCAGCGAGCCGCCTTAGAAGATCAAGGTCTGGAGTACACCTTCAGTATTGTACGTGAAAAAGCTCCTTCAATACCAGTTGTCGCGAATATTGGTGGTGCTCAACTAGTTAAGGGGTATGGTATAAAGGAGGTTAGGAGAGCTATATCTATGATTAAAGCTGATGCTATTGCAATTCACTTAAATCCGGCTCAAGAAGTATTCCAGCCTGAAGGAGACAAAAACTTCAAAGGATTAGTAAAAATAGTTGAAGAACTAGTTGATAACTTAGAAGTACCAGTTATAATAAAAGAAACAGGTACCGGGTTATCTGGTAGTATTGCTAGGATGTTCGCTGAAATTGGGGTGGAATATTTTGATATATCGGGCTTAGGTGGAACCAGCTGGATAATGGTTGAAAAATATCGTTCTAAAGATGTTACTCTAAGCAATATTGCTGATCTATACAGTAATTGGGGTATACCTACGGCGCTATCAATAATAGACCTAGTATACAATGTTCCATCCACACATATAATTGCTAGTGGCGGTATAAGGAATGGTCTTGAAGCAGCAAAAGCATTAGCTTTGGGAGCAGAAATAGTAGCTTTTGCCGCACCAGTTTTAAGAAGATTACTTAATGAAGGCAAAGGGTCTGCTAAGAACTATATCAGAAAGATAATTGAAGAACTAAAAATAGCGTTATTCCTAACGGGATCAAATAAGCCGCTAAAGCTATGGGCTCATAATATACATTTTGGTGGAGAAATAATTAATTGGATGTATTCTAAAGGAATAGATATTAATGAGTACAACAATATAAGAAAACTGAGGTTGTCCTTGATAAATAAGTTTTAAACTCTGGGGTATTCAATCCTAGAGAGTCCAAGTAATGCAGTAAGAGGCATGAACCATGGAAAACAAGAACTTGAAGATAATGGCATATAGTAGAAAAATAATTGATAAACTTAATGCGGAATTATTATCATATGTTAAAGGAGAACCAGTCGACCTATATGAAGCATCAGCTCACTTACTGAAAGCTGGAGGTAAAAGGCTAAGACCAATACTATTACTTGCAGTAGCAAGAGGCTACGGGTTAGAAGAAAATAAAGCACTACCCGCTGCCGTAGCTATAGAGTTACTGCATAACTTTACCCTTGTTCACGATGACATAATGGATAGAGATGCATTTAGGAGAAACGTGCCAACAGTCCATAGCATATGGGGTGAGGCATTGGCTATTCTTGCTGGTGACTTGTTATTTTCAAAGTCTTTTGAAGCAATACTAGATCTCGAGAAAAAAGGTATACGTCACGACCTAGTAGTTAGGGCTACACGAAAACTAGCATGGGCATCTGTAACAGTTGCGGAGGGCCAGGCATTAGATATGGATTTTGAGAAACGAGATGATGTAAGCGAGGAAGACTATATGTTGATGATTGAAAAGAAGACAGCAGCTCTCTTCCAGGCTGCTGCCGAGATAGGCGCGATAATAGCTGGTGCTTCTGAGAAACAAATAAAGCATATAGGCGAATATGCACGGCTTGCAGGTAAAGCATTTCAAATAAGAGACGATATCCTGGGTTTAAAAGCTAATGAAAAGAAACTAGGAAAACCAGTTTTAAGTGATATAAGAGAGGGAAAGCGGACGATCCTTGTAATATATGCTTTAAGCAAACTAGATGCCAATAAGAGAAGAGACTTGTTATCCATACTAGGTGATCGTACAGCCCCCATAGAGAAGTTACGTTACGCGGCAAGACTAATAGAAGATAGTGGCGCCGTTCAGTATGCATGGATAAAGGCAAGGAAACTAATAGACGAAGCACTGAAACATCTCGAGAAATCGGGCGTCAACAACGAAGTATATGAAATGCTAAGCGAGTTAGCCGAATACATAGTCTCTAGGGAGAAGTAGTGAAGAAAGACTACGTATTCCCCGAAATCTACGTTGAAGACGGAGAATTAGAATCAAATAAATACCTCTTACTAAAAGACACTGGCAAAAAAGTAGAGCTCTCAGATAAATGTAATATAGAAAACCGTGAAGCAACTTGTTTTGCAAAAGTACCTTACGACAATGCTCTCGAACTAATCGTAGATGTATACAATAATAGGATAAAAAGATCGTTTATAACGAAAACAAGAAATGGCAAGCTCCTACTCATTAAGTCTAGTGTTGCGCCTAAGATAATTGATATTCAAGGATGGATTGTGAGAATCCTAGTACAAGAAGGAGACATTGTTAAGAAATGGCAACGCATAGCATATGTTTTAACCAGAAAGTATGAGACAAGAACTATTAAGTCCCCCTGGGAGGGTATAGTAACGTATATAGGCTATGTTTTTGGAGAAAAACCCGAGCATTACGTAATAGTGATGGTAGATAAAGATGACGTCAAATACATTGGGAGAACCAAATGAAGCAGAAATAAGAGAACTCGCACTAAAATACGCACTCCTAAACGCGGTGAAACATGAGGGTAAAGCCCAGATAGGACCCGTAATAAGCAAGATTATAGGAGAGAAACCAGAGTATAGAAAAATAGCGAAAAATATAGCAAAGATAGTATCCGAGATCGTAGAAGAAGTAAATAAGAAATCCCTTGACGAACAACGTAGAATACTAGAAGAGAAATGGCCGGAACTCCTAACTGAAAAGAAGAAAGCTGAGAAAAAAGCAGAGCTCCCCCCACTTCCTAATGTTGAGAAATATAAGGTTATTAAAACAAGATTTGCTCCCAACCCAGACTTCGTATTGCATCTCGGTAATGCGAGACCAGCATTACTAAGCTATGAATATGCAGTGAAATACAAGGGTAAGATGATCTTAAGATTCGAGGATACTGATCCAAGAATAAAGAGACCTCTAGCAGAAGCGTATAAAATCATTAAGGAAGACCTAAAATGGCTTGGCATAAAATGGGATGAAGAATACATTCAGTCATTAAGGATCAACATATACTATGACATTGCTAGAAAGCTAATAGAAAAAGGCGGAGCATACGTAGATCTATGTAAACCAGAGGAATTCCGGAAATACCGTAATAG
>JALWGO010000007.1 GCA_027038805.1 Thermoprotei archaeon | reverse complement strand
GCTAGAAGAGCAGTAGAAGAATACCTCACCAAGGGCACTAAAATAAAGCCTCCTACAAATACTCCAGAGAAACTATTAAGACCAGGTATGAGTTTTACAACAATAGAAGTATACCACGACTATGAGCATCGAAGTCTACGTGGATGCATCGGTTACCTCCAACCAGTTATGAGCCTAGTCGAATCAGTTATAGACTCAGCTATACAGGCAGCAGTAGGAGACCCGCGCTTCCCACCAATGACTGCAAGCGAGCTTCCAACAGTGACTTTTGAAGTATCTGTTCTATCAGTACCAGTACTAATTGAGGTAGATGATAGGCGTAAACTACCCGAAAAAGTAGTTGTGGGTAGACATGGTCTAATAGTTGAGAAAGGGTTCTTCAAGGGAACCCTACTACCACAAGTACCAGTAGAATATGGTTGGGACTCGGAAACATTTCTCGCTGAGACATGTATAAAGGCTGGACTACCAGCTGATTGTTGGCTCGACGAGGACGTCAAAGTCTACGCTTATGAGGCTAGACTCTGGAGAGAAAAAGAACCATTAGGTGAGATAGAGGAAAGAGACCTACGCCGAGAGCTAGAGAAGCTTTGGGAGGAGAGAAAGAGTTAATAGCCTTACCATATTATCTGGCTAAACGGAATCTTTAATTAATATAGTAAAGGTGTTGCTTATGGCTGAGAAAGAGCAAGAAGCTACACGGGAATATACTGGCTTAATAATAGGGTATCGTAGGGGAACGAATACACAGTACACTAACCAGGTGTTAGCTAGAATACATGGAGTAGAATCATATAAGCAAGCAGCACAATTAATTGGATGGAAGGCTCTCTACGTTGACAAGTATGGTAACAAATATTATGGAAAAATAATTGGTGTTCACGGTAGGAAGGGTGTTGTAAAAATAGTGTTCAAGCCAAACCTACCCGGCCAAGCCATTGGCGAGGAATTCAGAGTTTTTAAGGGGTAGCGGTCTGTTCTTCAGTTATCTTCTTAAGCTGTCTCTTATACATCTCGAATAATTCTTCAGTAGTTGTAACGTCTTCTGGGCCCTTATCGGGTCTCCACCTTATGAATCTTGGAAACCTTATTGATATGCCAGCACCTGGTTTAGCCCATCCATAACAGCATGTATGTACTGGTGATAGGGTTAGCTCTGCTCCAATAATCTCTGCTACGATTGCTGGCTGGAACCACACATCAGGTTTCATAGCCGAGTCTACTCTTGGATGCTTATTCGGTATTACATAGGGTTTAAACATCTCCATCATTCTGTCGAGATCTTCGTCGGTGAAGCCGCTTCCAACCTTGCACACGGTCTTGAACGTATCAGTCTTGGGGTCATAGGCAGCCATGAGTAGGGTTCCGTACTTCCCACCCCTCCTTCCTCTCCCGTAGAATGCTCCAACCGCTACGAGGTCTACTGGTTCTATCATCTCGCTCTTATAGTCTCTCTTATACTTTATCCAAAGCCATCCACGTGCACCTGCCTGGTATATCGCTTTCCCATGAATTGCTTTAACCATGACTCCCTCTGCTCCTTCCTCTATTGCTTTAAGGAAGAATTCTTCTAGCTCCTGGGGGTCATCTGTTATAATGTACTCAGCTATTCTGAACTCGTCTGATTGTTCTATTATTTCCTCTAATTTCTTCCTCCGCTCTGGTAGTGTTTTCTGAGTATAGTCTTCCCCATCAACATATAATACATCGAATAAGTAGACATGTACTGGTACCTCCTTCATAGCTATATGTATGTCATGTTTCCTCTTTCTCCTCATGAGTTCTTGGAAGGGTCTAAGCTCTCCCGTCTCGGGGTCTACGGCTACGATTTCTCCTTCAACTATAGCTTCATGTGCCTTAATGTATTTCCTAGCATATTCTTGGACATCAGGGTACT
>JALWGO010000006.1 GCA_027038805.1 Thermoprotei archaeon | reverse complement strand
AGAAAAGATAGATCCTCGGAGACAAGCAATTTATATAGCTCACGCGGTAGGATTAAAGAAGCGCTTAGAAATAATAAGGAAAGCACAAGAGCTTGGAATAAAAGTATTGAATGGTGGTGAACAGTAATGGATCTAAGCCTGCAAAAGAGACTGGCTGCAGAGATACTAGGTGTGGGCGAATCAAGAATATGGATTGACCCGACACAGTTAGATGATGTAGAAGCGGCAGTAACGAAAGAAGAAATAAGGAAGCTAATAAAAGATGGCGTAATAACGGTTAAACCTAAGAAGGGTAATAGTAGAGCACGTTGGAAGGAAAGACATGAAAAACGTAGAAAAGGTAGAAGAAGAGGTTACGGTAAGAGAAAGGGAGTAAAAACGGCAAGGCTTTCAAGAAAGGAAGAATGGATGAATAGGATTAGAAAGATAAGGAGGTATTTAAAGTATTTGAGGGATAAGAAAATAATAGATAAGAGAACTTATAGGAGATTATACTTATTAGCCAAGGGAGGCACATTCAAGAATTTAAGCTCCCTTAGGAATTACTTAAAAGAGCATGGAATAGTTAAGAAGTAATAAATCTGGTGTTATCTTCATGGCCCGTGGACCAAGATATAAGGTGCCTCGTAGGAGGAGAAGAGAAGGGAAAACAAACTACTATAAAAGATACAAGATGATTCTCTCGGGTAAGCCACGCTTTGTAGTACGTAGAACACTAAATTATGTAATAGTACAACTCGTGGTACCGAAGCCTCAAGGAGACGTAACAGTAATAGCAGCCCATAGCCGTGAACTAATGAAAAAATATGGTTGGAGGGCACCAGGAGATAATACTCCAGCAGCATATCTAACTGGTCTTCTCGCTGGGTTGAGGGCATTAAAGAATGGTATAAAGAGTGCTATACCAGATATAGGATTACATAGACCAGTTGCGGGTGCTAGAGTCTTTGCGGCGATAAAGGGAGGAGTAGATGCAGGTTTAGAGATACCACATAGTGACAAGGTTCTCCCATCTGAGGATAGAATTAGAGGGGAACACATAGCATTGTATGCTAAAAAATTATCAGCAGAAAACCCTGAATTATATGAACGCTTATTCTCTCGTTACCTTAAAGCGGGTTTAAACCCCGAAAATTTACCTCAACACTTTGAAGAAGTTAAAAATAAAATAGTTAATGAATTCAGGGAGGTGTTATCTAAGTGAGCTATACCCAGCAAAGCCTTGAGGAATGGGTTCCCAGAACACGTGTGGGTAAACTAGTAAAAGAGGGTAAAATAACCTCATTAAAAGAAATATTTGATAGAAACCTGCCTATCCGTGAACCCGAGATCATAGACTACCTATTACCTGATCTTAAACATGAGATACTTGATATAGGCATAGTTCAGAAAATGACGGATGCAGGCCGTATAACCCGGTTCAGAGTAGTAGTTGTCGTAGGAAACTTTGACGGTTATGTGGGAGTGGGTCACGGAAAGGCTAGACAGTTGAGATTCGCTATCGAGAAAGCGTTAATTAATGCAAAATTAAACATAATCCCTGTTCGTAGAGGATGTGGTAGTTGGGAGTGTAGTTGTTCTGATCCTCACAGTGTTCCTTTTGTAACAATGGGTAAATCAGGGAGCGTGAGAGTTATAATAAAACCAGCGCCCAGAGGCACTGGTATAGTTGCAGGAGATGTCGCCAAAGTAGTATTAAGATATGCTGGTATAAGTGATGCATGGACACAAACCTTTGGAGAAACACGTACAACTATAAACTTTGCTAAGGCAGTATATGAGGCATTAAGAAGAACATATAACTTTGTTACACCAAACGATTGGCTCCGACAAAAATAACAACGCTAGCAAGTGGTGGTAACATATGGCACTATACGCTATAATAAGAATAAGAGGGCAA
>JALWGO010000005.1 GCA_027038805.1 Thermoprotei archaeon | reverse complement strand
GCGTGAACTATAACGCTCCCGCCTCTCTGAGCGAGTCCATGTACTTCCGATACTAGTATACCGATATTTCTTAGTACTGCGGCATTGCCGAGGATTCTTCCAATAGTTATTAGTCCTTGTCCTCCTACTCCAACTATTACTATGTTCACCGTCCTCATATCTCTCACCTCTAGAACCATAGTTTATTCCATTCCTCCGAAGCTGGTTTTCCTGGAACTATAGCGTTAAACGGGCAGACTTTCGCGCAAACACCACAACCAGTACATGTCACTGGGTCAATGTATGCTTTACCATCCGGTTTGGGTATTATTGAGGGGCATCCAAAGAAGTCGTAGCATACTCCACATGCAGTACACTTGTCCTCTATAACCCTATAGTAGGGGTTTTCTATTCCCCTCCTTAATGCCTCCCTATATATTAGTAGAGAGCAAGCTCTCTTCATTACTACTAAAGCGGGCTTTTTTCTCTCAACAACGTATTTGAGAGCTTCTTCGAGAACCTTTTGTGCTTCATCAACATTGTATGGATCAACTGTTTTAGTATATTCTACGCCTACTGCTCTTGCTATTTTCTCGGGGTCTATCATAATGGTTTTCTCACCAGTAGCTCTTAAACCTGTTCCAGGGTGTGGTTGATGGCCTGTCATAGCAGTTATACGGTTATCCAATACTAATACCAGCATGGGAGCATTATTGTATACCGCATTTATTAGTCCTGGAATACCAGCGTGGAAGAAGGTGGAATCACCTATTATGGCTATTAGTGGTTGATCAATTGTATGGGCTAAGCCGTTTGCTACACCTATACTGCCACCCATCTCAACTATTATGTCTTGTTCTTCAAAAGGTGGTAGTACCCCTAGACTATAGCATCCGATATCGCCGCTATAGACTGGTTTTAATCTAAGCTTGTTTGCAGCTTTCTTTAGTATGTAAAAAGTTGCTCTATGTGGACATCCGGGACAGAATGTAGGTGGTCTAGGCGGGATCTCTACGTCAATATTTGTTACTGGTTCTGGTGGCTTGTAGTCCATGTTCATAAAGGATGCTACTGCCTTAATTACTTTATTCAGATCTAGCTCGCCTACTTGAGGCACAAGGTCTTTGCCATGTATTTCTAAGTCAACTCCTTTCTCAAAGGCTAGTTTCTTCACCTCTGTCTCTACTATAGGTTCCAGCTCTTCAACTACTAGTATTTTCTCAGATCTCTCAAGAGCCTTTAACACGACTCCATGAGGTAATGGGACTGGAGTATTTATCTTCAATACATTTACTTTTTCTTTCAAGTTTAATTCTTCTAGGGCATCCATAACATAACCGTAAGCTAGCCCTGATGCTATAATAGTATGTTTTGATCCATAATCATAGAATTTATTGAAAGGCCACTCTTCCAGCTCTCTCCTAATATTCTCCCATTTCTCAACTAGTTTTCTCCTAAGCTTCCTAGAATAAGCTGGTATTAGAGTCCATCTATCCGGTTTTTTCTCAAAAACACCCTTAGTCTTTCTCTCCGGTATCCTACCTAGCTTTACTGGTCCCCTACTATGCGATAACCTTGTAGTCGACCTAAATATCACCGGATGCTCGAATCTCTCTGAAAACTCAAATAACATTCTAACAGTCTCCTTTGCCTCATTAGGATTATATGCCTCAAACACGGGAATAAAGGCATGCAAGCCATAGTATCTATTATCCTGCTCGTTCTGACTACTCCACATACCCGGGTCATCAGCTGATACTATAACAAAGCCGCCCTTCACACCAGTATAAGCACTACTCATCAATGGATCTGCTGCAACATTAACTCCAACGTGCTTCATAGCGGTAATACTCCTAACACCACTCATAGCAGCTCCATAAGCAGCCTCAAGAGCAACTTTCTCATTGGTACTCCATTCAACATA
>JALWGO010000004.1 GCA_027038805.1 Thermoprotei archaeon | reverse complement strand
CGGTATTACCTTCTTCTACAACTAGTATTATCAGCCACATAGATTTCAAGGAGTTTCCACCATGAGCAAAGTTCATTCAACCCATAAACGCCTAACACACTCTATCCTACTAGTGAGATGAGGAAAGTGACCAGTAGGATTACTATTGCTATCGTAGGAGTACATGGCGTTGGGAAAACTGTTACGGCACAAGTCCTTGCTAGAAGAGGATATCATTATAGGCAGTTAGAAGTAATAGAGGAAGCCTACGGGCTTAATCCTCTCGAGAGACAATTATTGTTCTTCTTATCCTATACTAGAGAGTACTTGAAGGCTACTACGCGGGTGAAAGGCTACACTGTGTTCGATAGTCATCCCTTACTCGTTGTACCCTATACTGAGTATTGGTTGAAGCAACAAGATTACAGTGATTTAGAGATAAGGAAGCTTACTAAAATGATGGTTGACACCATATTATTTCTACCTAAAACAACTCTACTCGTATACTTGAAACCCTTATCCCTCGAAACAGTTGTAAAGAGATTGAAGCTTCGGAGACGCTTTAACCTTGACGAGGAGGCTAGAATAGATTACATCGAGTTCATTGACCGTAGAACGAGATTCTATGTCGAGTTACTAGGTAAGCGTATTGCCCGAGAAGTACTAGTTATTGAAGCGGAGAAGGAGGCCCATGAGAGAGCAGATGTTATTCACCGAGCATTATTGAAACATGTTGCAACACTCCTATAACCATAATACCTTATGATGTCTTGTTTTACCCGGAATCTATTTATAATTGTTTTCCTACTAGCCGTGTTCTTAGGCAAAAAACGTGGTGGGAGGAAAAACGGATTATAGGCTGATACTTGCTGCTATATTGTTGTCTAGTGGGCTTGGGGGAGCTGTTAAGATAGTTGGCGGTATATTCTATGGTTCTAGAGCATTGTTTGTTGATGCTCTTACCAGTATTGCTAACTTTGTGTCAATTATTGCAACAATATATTATTATCGTAAGTCTCTTCTCCCACCCGATCTAGACCACCATTATGGTCATCATAGGCTGGGTTTTGGTGGGGCTTTCACCACTATTATGGCGTATTCCTTTGTTGCTGGTCTCTCGGTATGGGAGTTATTGTCTTTTGAGCCCTATAGGGTTTCCCCGATGGCCCCATTCTATGCTTTTCTTGGATTCGTCTTCTATGCTATAGCTATATTCTTGTCTAGGAGGGCTGGTGAATATTTTGCCCCCTACGCTGTTTTTACTGTTAGCGAGCTCATAGAGAGTGTTACCGTTATTATTACAAGCTTTTTGGGCTCCGTCTACTACTACCTAATAGACTATGCTGGGGCCGTAGTAATAGTTGGCTATCTCTTCTACGAGCTCTACGATATAGCTAGAGACTTCATCAAGGTTATGAGTGATATAGCACCGGAACCTGGTCTCGTTAAAAGTATTAGGAGGGAAGTTGAGGATATGGGGCTTAAAGTAATTAGTATACGTTTACGCATGATACGTAGAGGCTATTATCAGGGAGACATAGTTATCCGCGTAGACCCCTCCATGAGTGTTGAGGAAGCCCACCGCATAGCCGATGAAGTAGAGAAGAGGCTTAAAGACAAATACAACGTTGATGTAATCGTTCACGTAGAACCATGTGTTTCTATGAGATCCTAGTCTTCTAGCAATACTATTGTTCCGAGTTCTTCCACTATAGCGTCTAGGCTCAATAAGAGATCGTTGAGAGTGTTGATAGGTGATATGAGGGCCTTCTCTATACGCCTTATTCCTGGATCAGTTAGAGTTACTATTACTGGGACAATCTTCTTAATACTCCTTAACTCTTCACCGTATTTTCTTGCTAGAACCCATAGCCTATTCTTCAGCTTACCTATTCTCTCCAAGTGATCTTCAACTGCTCTCCTAAG
>JALWGO010000003.1 GCA_027038805.1 Thermoprotei archaeon | reverse complement strand
GGCCGGTATAGAAGCTATCAGTACTAGCGGTAATGCCTACATGGTATTTGAGGCCTAATGTTTCAGCAGCTTCTATTAGAGCTAATACAACCTCGTAGCTCGCTACAGCAGGATACTCTGCTGTAACGTATTGCTTGCTTGCACCCTCGAGTCTCACAGACCCTATTGTTATAACTATATCTCCCACGCCAACGTGTTTCTGAATAGTCCCAGTGGTTCCAACACGGATAAAGGTGTGTGCTCCAACGCGTAGTAGTTCTTCTACTGCTATAGCTGTAGAGGGGCCACCTATACCCGTAGAAGTAGCTGATATCGGTACACCCTTATACCTACCAGTATACGTGTTATACTCTCTATGACGAGCTACTTGCTTCTTCTCCTCCCAGTACTTGGCTATCTTAGGGACTCTATCGGGGTCTCCCGGTAAGAGCACGTAGGGTGCTACGTCCCCGGGCTTAACCATTAAATGGTATTGTAGTCCTTCTTCTGTTTCCGGTGTATCAGCTGATTTTAACTTCATTATCCCCGCCTCGTGGGCAAGGGTTTATGTATTAGCTAATAGGAGTTCTGACTTATAAGTAGAACCATAATAGATTTAGTGTAATGTATTGGTGTAGACGGGGTTGACTGTTAGAGTAGTTAATGGTAGGGAGAGGTTGAAGCATATAGTGGAAGAGTTTCTACGAGAGCTATATAGGTATAATAATATTGCAAAACAATACGGCTATTATTTGAAGCCCTACCATGTAGTCACCTATAAGACTGCTTCCGGCATAAAGAAATACTATTATTATGGTAGGTACTGGTATAAGGTAAGATATGCCGGAAAGAAGGGGAAGACTAGTCTAGTAAAATGGGAGTACGTGGGGAAGGAGAAGCCTCTAAGAGAACTACCTGATCCACCCAAACATCCTCTAGAAGACACTGTCTTCTTAGTTGAAGGCGAAGACGTATTGCTACGTGATGAAGACTATCTTAGACTCAAAGAATACTTCAAGGGGCTTAAAGTAATAGTTGAGCCGGAAAAGAAGCTATAACTTCCTTCGAGTTCCCCCCCTAGGAGGCCTTTCAGGGCTAGTGTTTATATGTGTCTAGGAGAATGATTATAGACTAGACTTGGCTCTCGGGAAGCGGATTGAGAGATGTCTGCTAAAACTGCTTTCGTCGACTATAGGAAGTATCCTTTCCTAGTAGATGTGAGGAAGTACGTTGAGCGTAGATGGGCTCACGGTCTCACCCTTCTCGATGTTTTAAGTATGCTTGGCTCAACTGTTATGAGGAGGGCGAAGCAGAGGGTTTTAGATGCAATAGAACACGATGTTATAAGTGATCCCCCCATAGACGTGAGCGTTGACGACGAGTTGTTAGCGTATCATGTAAGCCTAGTTATTGTTAGCGCTATTGGAGACAAGTGGTTGATGCAGAGCTATGCTGTCAAGGAGGCTAAAAGGGTTTACAATCACCTTGTGGGAGAAGATGATAGGGTTGTTGAGGCTATTGGAAGGTTTCTCGGCTTAAACATACGCTACGACCCTGAGAACGCGGCGAGAATACCTTATGCTTACTCTAAGGGCACCGTCATATACATTTACCTACCCTATAGGATACACTTCTACGACTACCTAAGACATACTAAGAGGCTTGTAGGAGACCCCTCCTGGAAGCTTACAAACCAGTTCATAAAGAAGGGCTACATATACCTTGAGAGGAGGAGGATTGCTAGGATAATAGAGGAGGCCTTAGCCCAACGCATACTAGAACACCTAATACCATTAGAAGAAGTCCCAGATGTCATAAAAGGACTCGTTGAAGAACTAGTAAAGAAGCTTGAAGAGAAGAGGGGGAGGATTGTAAGAGAAGTAATAGAGTCTGGAGGACTATCTCAAGCCAGGGACATGGGGCTAAGAGAACT
>JALWGO010000002.1 GCA_027038805.1 Thermoprotei archaeon | reverse complement strand
GTGATGTACGCTCACCCATTGATTCATCGATTATCGCCCGCATCCCCCGGTTAGAGTGGAGTACTATTGATGAGGGACTAAGAATCCTCTATGAGAAGGGTAGATGGGTTATCCGTGATACTCCTGGGGAGAAGAGACTCAATATTCTCTACAGGATAGCTGATTTAATGGAGGAGCACAAGGAGGATCTAATAAACGCGCTGGTAATCAATGCCGGGAAGACGCATAAACAGGCTTTGGGTGAAGTTAATGCTTCTATTGAGAGGTTGCGTAAAGCTGAGCTAGATGTTAGGAAGATTTTTGGAGAATACATTCCCGGAGACTGGACTGCTCATACGCTTGAATCTGAAGCAGTTGTTAGACGTGAACCCTATGGCGTTGTATTGAATATCATACCATTCAACTACCCGTTATTCGATACCGTGAACAAGTTCACCTATAGCTCTATAGTGGGTAACGCTGTAGCAGTTAAACCGCCCTCAGCCGACCCCCTACCAATATTATTATTCGCTAAGATAGTTGAGGAAGCAGGGTTCCCAGCAGAAGCATTCGCGGTCTTCACTATACCTGGTTCTGAGAGCGATAGACTAGTATCGGATAACAGGATACATGTGATTAACCTAACAGGTAGTTCTAACACTGGTAAGAAGGTATTATCGGTTGCTGGCATAAAACAGTTCATAATGGAGCTTGGTGGAGGAGATCCAGCAATAGTACTCGAGGACGCAGATCCCGATGAGACAGCTGGAAAGATTGTTACTGGTATGACTAGTTATAGTGGGCAGAGATGTGATGCAATAAAACTGATACTAGTAGAGGAGAAACTATACGAGGAATTGAAGAAGAGGATCGTGGAAAAGCTATCGAAGATAGTGGTCGGTGATCCAAGGAATGAGGAAACAGTAATGGGGCCACTCATAGACGAGGAGACAGTGGATGACATGTTGAAGGCTGTCAGGGAGGCAGAGAAATTGGGTGCGAGAATACTCTATGGTGGAAAGAGGCTTGGCCCAACATATGTTGAGCCAACACTAGTAGAGGTCCCCGATAAGAGTATTCTACCAGAACTAAGACTATACCGTGAGGAAATATTTGCTCCAGTAGCAATTATAACATGGTTTAAAGACCTAGACGAAGCAATTAAAATAGCAAACAATAGACCCTACGGGCTGGATGCAGCAGTATTCGGCTACAATATAGCCAAGATAAGGAAGCTGATAAGATACCTAGATGTAGGTGCAATATACATTAACGAGTACCCAAGACACGGCGTAGGCTACTATCCCTTCGGTGGAAGAAAAGAATCAGGTATAGGGAGAGAAGGAATAGGCTATAGCGTAGAATACGTTACCGCGTGGAAGACAATAGTATACAGCTATAAAGGAAAAGGCGTATGGCCCTATACTTAGAGAAACCCTTTATAAGCAAGGGTTTTTCTCAATCCAATAATTTTTCCACATCAAAAAGAAATAATTGGAGGGACGAAAGATTGTCTCTAGGCTTATCTCCTAGATTTTAGGAGGAATACTGCTATAGCAGCCACTATTACTACTACAACTACTCCTATTATTATGAGTGCATTGGAGCTTGCTGCCTGGGTCTGGGGGCTTGAAGGCGTACTGGTTGTCTCCACGCTTTGCTGTATACTATTAGTTGTAGATGTAGTCGGACTGCTCGTCTCGGTGGGTGTAGTTGTTGCAGTGATTGTAGCCGTGCTTGTTGGAGTCTGCCTGGTAGTTGTTTGAGGTGGGCTTGTAGGGCTAGTTGTGGGTTGAGTAGTTGTTGTAGATTGTATAGTGGTTGTTGCTTCTATTATTTTTGCTGGATTTAATGCTAGTATGATGTCTCCTTCATCGGTTTCTGCACTCGCTATTATCGTTCCTCCTATAACAGCGTATTTATTAACACTCATACCTGTTCCCAG
>JALWGO010000001.1 GCA_027038805.1 Thermoprotei archaeon | reverse complement strand
GGTGTTGATGTTCTAGTAGACTTTGTTGAAGCGGATATGTCTAGTCTTCCTTTCCGCGGCAACGCTTTCATGGGGGGCTTCTATGTTGCTAGCCTACACCATAAGCCTTGGTGGATTGGTAGGTTGAGGGTTCTGAGGGAGGCTTGGAGGGTTTTGAAGAAGAACTCGTTGTTGCTGGTAACTGTTTGGAGTCTGCTACAGCCGAGGTTTTTGAAGGTGTTTTTTGATTGGGTGAGATATAGGCTTCAGGGTATAAGAGTTGAGTTGGGTGACACTCTAGTACCCTGGCGTAGGAGGGATAGAGTTCTCTGGAGGTATTATCACTTGTTTACTCTATGCGAGCTAGAGGACTTGCTTAGATACTCGGGTTTTAGGCTGGGGAAGTGTGGTTCGCTTAGAGTTAGAGCTAAGGTCTTCCCCGAAAACTATTACTGTATCGCAGTGAAGGAGGATTAGGCTTCTACTACTCCCTGCAACCGTATCATTGGAGCTATTTCAGCAACCCTATGCCCCTTCTCGAGACTATGTCTAAGCCTACTAGTCCTTGTCATTGCATCAATAGTTGTTAGTGCTTTAAGTAATGGTAGCCTAATGAATCTCAACTTTACGGGTTTCTCAATCTCTTTTTCCACAAGCCAAGCCGCTTCAGGGTAAATGGTTACCGTCTCTCCTCTTAGCTCTGCTCTAATAACACCATCAATTAATAATCCCTTCCTAGTCTCTTCTACTAGTTCTCTTACCCTCCAATCACCACTCGCTACAACTAGTGTTGAGTGCATTGCCTTAGGCTTATGGAATAAGCCTCTAGCTTGCCCAGGTCTTGCCTCTCTCCCATCTAGTATTGTTTTAGCAGCGCTTTCACGTGTGTGTAGGTGGTCTACTATTTCTCCATCCTCTACTAGGGGTTTTCTCACTGATTCAACTGCTTCGTCGTCAAACATTCTCCTGGCAGGGCTCCAGGGATAGTAGGGGTCATCATAGACTGTTATGCTAGTCGTACTAATCCGGGTACCAACTGGTAGACTGCCTGGTTGATCACCTTCCAAGAGGTGTGCCAGTTCGTGGAAGAATGCTCCTGAAGCCTCGTATCCAAGTATTAGAGTCCACTTACCCGAATCTAGTACACTTAACTTCTGAGCATTTAGGTTAGCCTTAAGTCTCCTTAAGGCTTCTTCTACTAGTTCATCTACTATCCTCCAAGCATCTTTTAAGCTCCCGGTAAAGGCTACTCCCGCTGACCCTACAGTATAGTGGATTCCATCGTATTTTTCAGCGTAGACTTCTATTTCATAGACTGTTTTCTCCTCCCTACACCTAGTGTAATCGTTTACTATTTCCCTAACAGTATTCTCAGCTAAGACTATTACCTCTCCTCCACCAATGTTTCTAGCAATATAGTCTACTAGCTCTACAATAGAGTTGATATCGCTCATAGAACCAGTTCTCCAAGAACCACTACAATAATCACCTAAGACCAAGAACCCCTTCCCACCACGCTTCATCTTCACAAGGCTTTTCGCAAGTCTTTCCAAGTTTTCTCCAACACCTTGCACCGACAATATAGTCCAGCTACCATTACTATAGAAGCGTCTGCCCTCAACACTCGATGAGGCAGTATTGACTTCAACTGACCCTCTCCTCCAGGCAACCTCTATAACCTTCTCACTATAGTATACCTTGTCACTATAACTCCTAGCAAGCTGCACTCATAAATCACCTAATACTATATCATAGTTTCCAGAGTGGAAAACCCTTCATCCAGTCAGCTATGATGTTTCCTATATAAGCGCGGAACGATTATATTATTCGGCAAGCGCATTAGAACATGAACCTAGAAAACCGGGAAAACAAGGGGAGACGGTAAGGGCTTTACGGCTAGGGGATGGGAGCCATTGGTCCATTAGAAATCGTTGCTGGTATAGCGGTTGCGGCACTCGTCTTAGTAGTAGTCTTGTTTATCCTAGTTTACAATAAGCTCTGGAGGAGGGTTAAGAAGAGTAGGATACCAGTTCATAGTGGTGTAGTGATAGTCGATGGGAGTAATGTAGCCTTTCACCGCGTTGGTAAGGGGAAGGGGAGGGTCAAGAATATTAGGGTGATATTAAAGACTTTGGAGAAGAAGGGGTTTGATGTCAAAATAGTTATTGATGCCAGCCTCAGACATAGAATAGACAAGCCAAACGAGCTCGAGAGACTCATCCGTGAGGGAAAGGTTATCCAAGCACCGCCCGGGTCCCCGGCAGATTACTTCATATTGAAGATGGCTGAAGACTTAAACGCTATCGTAGTAAGCAATGACATGTACCGAGACTGGTGGAAAGAATTTCCCTGGGCTAGGGGCTCCGGTAGGATTATAAGATATATTATTGAGGGAAGACGGGCATACTTCTACCCAGACATATATCCGACGAGAAGAGCCAAGAAGAAACGTGGAACCGAGGAAGAGGAAGAAGCTATAGAGACTAGTGGGAGAGGAGGGGAGAGTAATCTATCATACATGTAGGATAAGTCCTTAAGAGCACGTAACAACATTGAATAAGAAGACAATATATTGTAATGTTACTTAAGGTTCAACTTCCAATTACCATAAGTGTGCATTACCTTTATCATCCTCTCTAACTCGTCTTCAATCATGTACCTAATGTCAGCGTTATGCACTCTTATCAAGTGCAGATACAAGCCCCTACGGGTAAAGGGACCCTTCCCACATAGCCCACATCTAAGTAAACCGTTACGCGTTGTCACAATCCAGGGTATAACACGTTCCAATACCTCAATCGTTATCTGAGCCATACTGGGCCCTGCTATCTCCTCAATCTTCTTACGGTCAACTTTTATCCCAGCCGCGAGTCTAGCTGCTATTGGAACGAGTTTTGATGCTAATGTAGCAGTGCTAGGCATAGCGAATCATCACATACCATGTTTTGGCCATTACAGTGGTTTTAAGATTATCTCCTCCACAAGAGAGGCCCAATCCTTAAATAAGGTTAAGAAGGCTGGCACTTATCGTTTCTCTAGGGGGATGAGCGGAGACTCCAAAGGAGAATACTCATTACTAGAGGGTGTTCGGACTCCACCCCTAGCGACCCCTCTCTAGTCCAACTATGATTGTGTTCATGGTAGATAAAGCTTGAAAGAATACCGTTGCTTAAATAAAGGCTTGTCGGCTAACTCTGTTTCTTCTCTTTTTTCTTAACTAGTTCTTCTAGTGCCTTGAACGCCTTACCCGAAGATGTTGCTACTGGTCCACCACCCATTAGTATTGCTAGGCTTATAGAATCCGCTATTTCCTCCGGCTTGGCTCCGACTTCTAAAGCCTTCTTTATATGTAGCACTATACATGGCTCACAGCGTAGAGCTACAGCTATTCCTACAAGTATTAGCTCCTTTGTTTTAGAATCCAGTACACTGGATTTCAGGGATGCTTCCAGGAATTCTTGGAATTTTTCTCCTGCCTCCGGCCTATATTCTCTATATTTTCTAAAAGCGTATGCTATTTCCCGTAGAACCTCGTTTGTATAAGAGGGCATGATATCACGGGATATTGTTGTCTCTTGCCTAGCCTAATATTTTTTATAAAAAGTTATTGCCTGGACTTAACGTGTCCCATGCGTACTAGAATTGATAATAGGAGAACCGATATGGTCGCCGCAATGCTGGTCGCTACTATAATGTACTGTGGAGTATTATAGAATATGCTTGCTAACCCACCTATCACCGCTACTCCGAGGCCATAGACTGTATAGTATATCCCATAAGACGTAGCCCTATACTCCCTTGGAGCCAGGTCACCTATAGCTGCCCTGAAAGATGATTCATGGTAACCTAATACTACGCCGTAGACGACTGCCATAGCCACTAGGCTCCACTCGGAACTAGTTGAAAGCGCCATGTAGAGGAAGAAGCTTGTAAGAGGAGAGAGTATTATAGGTGGAAGTAGGCTGGCTAAGCCTAGTTTATCATAGCTATAGCCTGCTACTAGTGCTGAGCCAGCGTCAACTCCTTGGGCTACGAGATATATTATTGGGACAACCCATTCTGCTACAATGTTTTGAGCCGTATAGAGCATTATCTGATAGGGTACGAGGCTAATTACCGCTACGAAGACAAACGCAAAATACAGTATTAATAATGGATTCAGCCTCGTATTTCTAACACTCTGTTCTCCTATCTCTCGTTTATTCATGGATTCCTCCATCTCAGGTACGTGGAGGCTTAAGCCATACCAGCATACTCGTGCAAAGAAGAGGAAGACTAATGCTAGGGTTATTGCTACTCCTAGAACCATGTATGCTAGCTTAAAGTCACCGTAAAGGTATAATATTAGTCCAGCTAGTCCTGGCCCAAATACTGCTCCGAGTTGATCCATTAGCTCGTGTACCCCGAAGATCATGCCTCGTCCTATCCCGGTTCTAGCAATACTTGACAGGAGTGTATCTCTTGCCGGAGACCTTATCGCCTTACCCATGCGTTCTATAGCGAATAATAGTAGGGCTATGTAGGGGTTCCACGCTAGGGCTATGAAGGGTATAGCATAGACTATGCTATAACCGAGGAATACTGCGACCCAGTATCTACGAGTAATATCTGCTAGCAAGCCCGATGCAAGTCTTACGGCAAAGCCTAGGAACTCTGCAAGCCCTATACCAAAGCCTAAGAGGATAATGTTTGCTCCGAGAACACTTGTTAGAAAGGATGGAAAAATACTCCTCCCACCCTCATAGGTTACATCAGCAAACAAGCTGACAAGCCCAAACAATACAACTAGAATCCAAGGAGAACACCAAGAAGGCCTCCTCACTCTCCTACAACCTCCACTATTCGGAGAACCTGGGAGAAGAACAAATAATTATCCCCTCTAAAAAACCTGTTATAGAAGACAATAATCAAGAAGAGGAGAGAAAGATATTGCAGGATACCGAGAACAAGGAGGAGAAAACGACTAGTATTAGTGTTGAGAAGAGCTTGCTCGTACTCATAGCCTTATTTATAACTTCTCTCACAACCTCTAATCTAACAGCATCAAAGATAATATTCCTCGGAGAAATAGGCGGTATAATGCTTCTCTCACCAGCAGCTGTTGTAGCCTACGCGGCAACCTTCCTATTCACAGACATCATAAGCGAGGTGTGGGGTAAGAAGACGGCAGGTAACGTTGTCTTCGCAGGCTTTATCAGCCAACTCCTCCTAATATTTCTGGTAAGCCTTGCAATACTATTACCCATAGCCCCCTTCCAGGGAGAAGAATTCCAAAAAGCCTACGCCAGTATCCTTGGACCAAGCTGGTATATCGTTGTCGGAGGACTCATAGCATACCTTGTAAGCCAATACCATGACGTATGGGCTTTCCACATGTGGAGAGAGAAAACTGGTGGCAGATGGCTTTGGCTACGCAACAATGCTTCAACCATGGTAAGCCAGCTAATAGACACGGTCATATTCATAACCCTAGCCTTCGGCCTCCTACCTCAACTAGCTCTAGGATCACCAATAGTCCCATGGAGTAATATACCGGGACTAATACTCGGACAATATCTTGTCAAACTACTAATAGCGTTACTCGATACCCCCTTCTGCTACCTAGGAGTCCACCTAGTTAAGAAGAAATAACTCTCAAAGAAAACCTATTATTCTATCTCTTAGCCGGGATCTTGCCCGGCTATTTAAATTTTAGGCACAATAGGCTTCAACACTATTTAGTCTTCTATTAATCTGCTAGAAAAAACAATGATAGATAATGTGGTAATATGAGTCACGCATTCATAATACTCATAATTCTAGGCATAGCATTGGTAGCTTCGGGTTCAACCCAGATAGTATTAGAGGTAAATCAAACTCAACACGAAATAAAGAATATAATGAACTTGAAAAACGTACATGTAAGGATAATGGTAGAAAACGTGACGATAAC